>NZ_JNGB01000252.1:0-1551 GCF_001029355.1 Robinsoniella sp. RHS | reverse complement strand
TTAACAGAAGCTGAAATGCCGGTAACCATGATCCGTTTGAACCTTGTAAAAGGCTTAGGACCGGTTCTTCAGATCGCTGAAGGTCACACAGTGAAACTTCCGGACGAAGTATCTGATAAATTATGGAAGAGAACAGACTACACATGGCCATGTACCTGGTTTGCACCAAGAACAACAGGAGAAGGCGCATTTAAGACAGCATACGATGTAATGAATAACTGGGGTGCTAACCATGGCGCAATCAGCTACGGACATATCGGAGCAGACTTAATCACAATGTGCTCTATGTTAAGAATTCCGGTTGCTATGCATAACGTACCGGAAGAAGAAATCTTCAGACCAGCTTCCTGGAACGCATTCGGACAGGATAAAGAAGGTCAGGATTACAGAGCTTGCGCAGCTTACGGACCATTATATAAATAAAATTAAATAGAAGAACGATAGGGATCATTGCATGTTATGAAGTGCAATGATCCTTTTTTTCATATACACAGATTTAAGACAAAGTTATGCACTTTGTCCACCTGCATGTACTATGTTAGGATAAAATTACCAGATTTCAAAATATCTTTCTATTTTTATTTCCTATAAAGTTCGCTATGATAAGTATATGAATTTAAAAATATATACAGGCAGGTAATTGTATGAAAACCTATGAAAAACTTCAGTTACTGGCTGAGGAAATGAAACATAGACACCTGAATAGAAACAGTATGCCAGGAAAGCGCAAGAAAGATTCCGGGGAGGAAAGAATGGTGCCTTTCTTTTGTAAAGAGTCAGGGGCTGTGTATGTGACAGTTGACTTTTTGAAATTGTTAGGTGAAAAGAGAGATTATTTTTTTGACAATGAAATCAGTGAGCCTTTTGAAAGGAGATGTGCCTGGGCACAGGAGGTTAAGCACCAGCACAAGCATGCTTATATTGAGGCATTTTATTTGATCAGGGGTGAAGCAGTGCAGAATATTGGTACAAAATCATTTCAGGTTAAGGAGGGAGAATTTTGGATTATGAACACTTCAGTTTCTCACTGCATTGTACTTAAGGATAAGGATGCACTGCTTATGAATATACTGATTAGTGAAGAATGCTACCAAAAGATTGTAACCCAGGTGGTGGATGCACACAATCCCCTATACCATTTTTTAATGAATGAGCTTTATGAAAATGAGAAAAGACCTGAATTTCTGCGTTACAAAATTGAAAAAAATGCAATGATTGAAGAAGATTTCTGCAGGATTATTGGAGAAGTGGAGGCAAATAGGCCTTTTATGCAGCAATTAATGGAGAACGTTCTTGCAAATATTTTTTTAGAGGTCTCCAGGCTTGAACTATTTCAGGCAGAGAGTTGTAAAAGGATAAAGAAGTCCCTGGATATTTATCAGGTCATGGATTATATCAGCAGGAACTATAATCAGGTGACGTTGAATGACCTGGCTGAGCAGTTTTACTACACCCCTGCGTATATCTCCAGCTTTTTACGCCAGCAGACCGGGATGAATTTCCGGAGTATGGTCTGTAAGCTGAAAATGGAGAAGGCAAGGGAAATGCTGG
>NZ_JNGB01000178.1:0-4824 GCF_001029355.1 Robinsoniella sp. RHS | reverse complement strand
GTCAGGTGAGCTCGGACAGAGTAATTGTTCTGGACCCCGGACACGGCGGAGATGACCCTGGAAAGGTTGGGATTAATAAAGCTCTTGAGAAAGATCTGAATCTGGCAATAGCCAAGAAAATTCAGAAAATCCTCACAGATAAAGGAGTTACGGTTGTAATGACCAGGGAAACGCAGGATGGGCTTTATGATCCCGGTGCTTCCAATAAGAAGCAGCAGGATATGAGAAAACGATGTGAACTAATTGACAGCGCCAACCCCAGATTTACGGTGAGCATCCATCAGAACAGTTATACTGCCGAGTCGGTGCATGGTCCTCAGGTATTTTATTATTCCCAGTCTGCAGATGGGCAGAAGATCGCAGCTTACATACAGGAAGCGCTGAATCAGGGACTGGCGGTGGACCGGGCAAGGGAGATCAAGGCCAATGACAGTTACTATCTGCTGAAAAAGACAAAGAGCCCAACTGTTATTGTGGAGTGTGGGTTTTTGAGTAATCAGGCAGAGGCTGCTATGCTGGTTACAGATGAATATCAGGAAAAAGTGGCACAGGCGGTGTGTGATGGGGTTTTGAAGTGTTTGGAGAAGTAGAAATAAGTGGATAATTTACTTTAAATGAGCGCTGTGGTTTGGTATGATTAAAATATCAAATTCCAGCGTTTCTATGTCCTATGGGACAAGTCAAATGGGTAAAGTTTTTTGCCTGATAATTCCAGAGAATGATATTTGCATTACTGATATGGCAGGTGCAAAACATAACAATATAAGAGCGGCGGATGTTATAAAAAATTGGACGAGGAATCTGATTACATACGTTTGTTTTAAGTGTTTCAGAGTGGATTGAAAAGACAGATGCAGTCCTGGTGGTGTTTGGGGAGCGGCATGGGATCAGTCCGATGTTTACTTCATTTGAAAATTGGACAGGTCATAAGCCGGATAGACTGCCGGGTGCAGAGAAAGAATTGGTGCGCAGATTTATGCATTGCTATGGCCCGGCAACATTAGAATCATTCATTGATTGGCTGTGATGCTCGACGGCACAGGGCAAGCGGCTGTGGAGCGGCATTGCGGAGGAAGTAGAACCGGTTCAGGTCGAGGGCGCATTGTCGGTATATGGAAGACTAAAACGCTGAAAGAAAAACTATAGTTGTCCATGATTGCATGGGAACATCTCCAGTCGTCAGAACAGCGGGAGTTGGAGCGTCTTGCGGAAGAATATGCCGCGTTTCGGCGGCTAAAGCTGAGTAAGTGTAAAATAGATAAGGATAACGGGATTACTAGTTAGAATAACCAAAAAAGACCTGAGTCAGGTTAATCTTTTAAAATTACAGAATTGTTAAATGGAATGGACTTTGTCCATTCCATTCTTTTGGGTTTTTCGTTATAATTGTTTTAGAATGAATATACCATATGAAGGGTGCCGGACAGGTAGTTAAATTTGACATTACCGTTAATAGGGAGGAGATATAAAAATGATACATACAAATTTAAATGTAGATAAGTTTTGCAGGCATTTAGAAAAAGTGATTCATGTTCCAATTATAAAGTTTGATGCAGAAAATAAACTACTTGTAAATTATGCGGGGAGTGATCATATACAATTGCCTCATTTTTCTGAGGAAGAAGGCAAAAGGTTAAGAGAGATAAAGGTGGGAATTATGAACAGCGATGATGATGTTGTATTTGGAGCAGCAGCAGATTGTGAAGAAAATCTTTTTTTGATTGGACCAGTCTGTTTTTACGCTGATTACAAAAGTCTCCCCCAAAATCCTGCTTTTTATTGTCCTTTCTTAACATTAGTTGAAGCCTTGTTGATGCTTTATGATTATATGACTGGCACGGAGATGAATTATATAGAGTTTATGAAAAATAATAGCAGCATCCAATATGAAAGAAATATAGAGGAGATGCGTTCACAATATCATTTTAGGCAGCAGGAGAATGGATGGCTTCATAATTCCTATATGCAGGAGGAGCGGGAGCAAAGTGCTATACGTGAAGGGGATATAGAGAAGCTAAAGAATGCTATTGAGGAGCCTCGTATTGGAAGATTAGGAGTCAGTTCACAAAATATTATTCGTTCCGCTAAAAACAATTGCATTACCGTAATGGCAATATCAGTTCGTTCGGCTATAGAGGGAGGTCTTGATTCGGAAGAGGCATTTCAACTTGGTGATAATTATATGGCTCAGATTGAGAATCAAAATAGTGTCAAAAGTCTGACTGCTGTTACTAGAAATGCAGAAATGGAGCTGACTAGAATTGTGGCAGAAAGAAACAGAAAAAAACAGGAAAAAATGAAGAATACCAACCCATATATAGAAAGCTGTAAAAAATATATTTATAAACATTTGCATGAAAAAATATTAGTTCATGAAATAGCGGATGCAATTGGCCTGAATGAAAGTTATCTTTCTAACCTATTTCGGCAAAAAGAAGAGATCACAATTACTGATTATATTATGCGACAAAAAATATACTATGCTCAGAATCTTTTGATTTATTCGGATTATAGTTATACTGACATTGCCTATTATTTTGATTTTTCCTCACGCAGTCATTTTGGTGCAACATTTAAAAAAGTGACTGGTATGACGCCAAAGCAATATAGAGATCAGAACAGAGAAAAATCTTTTTTGGAGAATGAAAGAATCTTGATAAAAACACAAGTATTTTGATAAAAATAGAGAGCTATCCCTGATATAATTGAGACAACATAGTGAAAAAGGGAGGAATTTTAGTATGAAAATTGAAACGCACCGACTATATGAGAACAGAGATGATGTGACCCTCACAGCATATATTCTGGATGATTCTCCAGAATTAGCGGCAGGAAAGAGAAGACCTGCGATTATTGTGAATCCTGGCGGGGCTTATGTGATGCTTTCAGACCGTGAAGCCGAACCGATAGCAATGCGGTTCGCAGGAATGGGATTTCATACCTTTGTATTGCGTTATTCTGTTTTTACTGGGGGCACAAATGTATGGCCTGAGAATCTAAAAAACTTACCCCCTGATAAAAAGGAGGTTCAGTATCCAGCACCGCTTATAGAACTTGGTATGTCAATGCTGACTGTGAAAAAACACGCAGATGAGTGGTGCATTGATCGGGAACAGATCGGTATCTGTGGTTTTTCGGCAGGTGGTCATAATTGTACGATGTACGCATCCAGCTGGTTCCGTAGTATTCTCACGGAAAGCTTGCATACAACAGAAGCTCAGCTGCGTCCGGCCTTTTGCATTGTAGGCTATCCATTTGTAGACTGGGAGTTTCAATACAATTTGGAAATGGATGAGTTGACAAGAGATAGTTATAGATGGATGTATCAGGACTATTTTGGAGAAACAGATCCGCCAGCAGAAAAAATGAGAGCTTGCAGCCCTAATTACATGATAACCCGAAAGACGGCGCCGACGTTTATATGGACCACAGCAACGGACAAATCTGTAGATCCAAGACATTCCATTCGGCTTGTGGAAGCAATGGCAGATCATGGTGTTCCCTATGAGTTTCATATTTTTAGTGAAGGAGCGCACGGGTTGGCGCTTGCTGATCGGGCGACATTTCAGAAGTCGGGTGATATAAATGAAACAGTAGCTCAATGGGTTCCACTCGCAGATATGTGGCTAAAGAATATAGTAAAACTTGGGACAAACAATTAATATTCCCAGAGGAAGGAAAGTTGTCATGAAGGAAAAATTAGATCCCCGCGGAAAGTTGTCATTTAAGGAAAGGCTTGGCTATAGCCTTGGTGGTTATGGAATCAATATTACCTATTCTCTTTTATCATCATTTTTACTTGTATACTATGTCAGTGTTGCTGGTGCCAATCCAGCAGTTGCGGCAAGTATCATTGCAATATCCAGAATTTTTGATGGAATTACAGATTTAATTATGGGTTATGTGGTAGATCATACAAAAAGCAAATTCGGAAAAGCCCGTCCCTGGATTATTCGCTTAAGTCTTCCGCTGGCGGTTTGTACCGTGTTAATGTTTAGTGCTCCATCAAGTCTGGGCGGTGCAGGGCTGACAGCCTATATGTTTATTACTTATAATCTGGTGGCCTCTATATTTTATACCGGTATGAGCGTTCCCTTTAACTCTATGAACGGATTTATGACACTGGTACAGTATGAAAGAGGACTTCTGGGGAATCTGCAATTCATTACTGCTACGGCGGCCACCATGACGCTTAATACAGTTCTTCTTAGAATGACCAGATTCTTTGGCAATGGCGAACAGTATACCAATAGTGGCTGGCGTATGTCCATTGGTATTTTAATGGTTGCAGCAATTATATGCAACGTGTTTTGTTTCCTGTTATGCCGCGAACGTGTGACCGAAAATGCCGAAGATCTGGCCGCTGAAAATAGTGAAAAAGAACAGCGGCAGATACCGGAGTCGAAAGCATCCGTTCTTCAAATACTCAAAGGTTTAGTCACAAATCCTTACTGGGTAATTATTGTGATCTTTATGTTTATGCTTAATATCATGATGTCAACCTTCTTTGGATCGGGTATTTACTTCGCACAGTATCGCCTGAACGACACAGATATTTATTCACCGATTGCCAATGCGCTTTCTATGGCGCAGATTGTTACTATGTTTGTAACACCATTTATTATGAGAAAAATAACTAAGAGAAATTTGTGTATTCTTGGTTTGGTTGTTACAGTGATTGGTTTTACTGGAACCGCCTTTGCCACAGGCAGTGTATCTCTTTTGATTGTAATGTCCATCATAAAGGGGATTGGATTTGGCGCCTCAGCGGCTCCTATGTATGGCATGCTTCAAGACTCTATCACATATGGGGAATGGAAGAAT
>NZ_JNGB01000177.1:0-11285 GCF_001029355.1 Robinsoniella sp. RHS | reverse complement strand
ATATTAGTAATCGCAAACTGCTGGAAAGGGGTTGGGTATGGATGCTTAATCTATATTGCGACTTTGATTGGCATAGATCCCACATTTTATGAGGCGGCCAGGCTGGATGGGGCAACGAAATGGCAGGAGATTAAGAAAATTACCCTTCCATGTATGGTTCCTACGATAATTACGCTGCTTCTATTAAGTATTGGGAGAATCTTCTATTCGGATTTCGGGTTATTCTACCAGGTTCCCATGAACTCCGGTGTCCTTCTTCCTACCACAAATGTAATTGATACATATGTATACCGTGCTTTAATTGAACAGGGAAATATCAGCATGTCTTCGGCGGCAGGCGTTTATCAGTCTCTTGTAGGATTTGCGGTAGTTATGGTCAGTAACTGGGTGGTCAGACGGGCAGATAAAGAAAAAGCACTATTTTAGTAAGAAACTCAGTAAACAGAAAGGAAGCCACCCAAAGATTCTTCTAACAGGATTTAAAGGTGGCAGTATTGCAGTCAGGTCTGCAATATGCAGGGGGTATAAAAATGTATCATTCGAAAAAGAACAAACGTTATCAGTTCATTATTAATCTACTGCTCATAATTGTAACGCTTTCTATTATTTTACCGTTTTTGCTGGTTTTTATCTCATCTATTACAGATGAAAATACACTGATACGGGAGGGGTATTCGTTTTTTCCAAAACAACTCAGCCTATATGCGTATCAGTATATTATTCAGCAGGGCGACAAAATTTTAAGGGCTTATGGAATTACGATTATCGTAACGCTTCTGGGGACGGTGGTAAATATCTCAATGTCTGCCCTTATGGCTTATCCGCTATCGGTGAAAACGCTGCCCCACAGGCGGGCAATTACATTTTTTGTGTTTTTCACAATGCTGTTTAATGGGGGCTTAGTACCATCTTATCTGATGTATGTTAATTATTTTCAAATTAAAAACACACTATTTGCATTGCTGGTTCCAAACCTGCTGCTGAGTGCTAATAATATTCTGTTAATCCGTACATATTTTACAGGAAGTATCCCGGATGCACTATACGAAGCTGCGAAGATCGATGGTGCCACCCATTTTCAGATTTTTGGAAAAATAGTGATACCTCTTGGGAAGCCGATTCTTGTAACTATGGGGCTGTTTTCCGGACTTGCCTATTGGAATGACTGGACGAATGGTTTATACTATTTATCAGGAAATAGTGGTCAGAAGCTATATGGAATACAAAATCTGTTAAATCAGATGATTACGGACATTCAATATCTTGCCAGTGGTAAGGTGGCGGGTAATATAGGGGCTGAAGTGGCGAAGATGCCTACCATTTCAATTCGAATGGCGATAGCATTTATAGCGATGCTGCCGTTGTTTCTGATCTATCCGTTTTTACAGAAATATTTTTCAGAAGGAATAACGCTGGGGGCCGTTAAGGGCTAGTACTACAGCAGTAAGGAGTGGTGATGATTAAAAAGAAGGATGGGCAGCAGAAAAATATTGCACAGCAGATGAAAGGAATTGTGAAGATAATAATTCCGGTTTTGATACTTTATATTTTTCTGGGCGGCGTTATCCTTGAGAATATCCGTAAGCAGGCAATTAGAAATATGAATGAGATGTCAGAACTTTATATGGATGAACTGGATAACCGCTTTTTCCGCATCAGCCGAAGAATCCTGATAAATATCATGGAAGATAATTCAGAGGAATCTGTATTCCGGAAAAATGTTGAGCTAATCTGTGAAGACAGCCAGAATGATATTCAGATCAATTATGCCATCGGGAAGATCCGGGAGGATTTTCTGCAGTTTTCCTGGGAATACGGGGAAGAGTATCACTTTTTCTTATACCTGGAGGAGACCGGCAAATTTATCAATCTGGATCTGGATGCGGATACGGATCTGCTTAGCGACAAGATTAAGCGCTCTCTGATTGAGAAAATCCAGTCTAAGAAAAATACAACTTATTCTATTAAGCAAAAATGGGACAGTCTGTTCCTTAAAGAAGGCAACTATGTTTATAAAGCGGCTCAGATAAAGGGTATTTACCTGGGATGCTATGTAAATGTAAAAGATATACTGGAGCCCTTTCAGAAGATTACCTCCGGCGGTGACGGCTATGTGCAGATGGTCAGCCATGATGGACAGGTAATTGGAAGAATTACGGATAAGGGAATTGAAGACAACAGCAGGAAGAAGGAAGACAATGAAAATAAAAATACCGGGGAATTGGCAGCCGGAGCATATGGTGCCGGGAAAAAAGAGTGGACGATAATTGTAAAAGAAATGAAACGTGCGCCGTTTTTCTTAGAGCTGCATATATCCGGGGAAAAGATCATTGGTATTCTGTCGGTGGTACTGGCTGCACTGCTGGTTCTGGTGCTGGTGCTTCTGTCAGCAGGGTATGGAATGGTATTTTATCTGAGAAAGTACGTGCTCAGCCCCATTCAGAAATTTACCGATAATCTGCTTCAGTATGATGCAGGGGACTATACTTATAATATAACGGACAGCAATCTGCTGGAGCTGGAGCAGATGGACGGACAGTTCCGCAAAATGATGCATCAGATCCGGAAGTTAAAAATCACCCTGTACGAGCAGGAACTGGAAAAGCAAAAAATAGAAATGGATTTTCTGAAGCTGCAGATCAGACCACACTTTTATTTAAACTGCCTTAATTTTATTTACAGTATGATTGATTTTAAAGAATATCAAAGCGCGAGAAAGATGTCAGCCATTACCGCAGATTATCTGCAGTATGTTTTCAAAAATAATCTGGAAAAAGTAAAAATTGAAGCAGAGCTGAATCATTGCAGAAATTACCTGGACATTCTACTGCTTCGTTACCAGGGTGGATTTGAATATTATATAGAGCAAAACGATGAGGTCATAAATGCGGAGATTTTCCCATTCCTGATTCAGGTATTCGTAGAGAATGCGGCAAAACATGCACTGACCATGGAACGGAAGATTCTGATTTCGGTTACGGTATATCCGGAGGAACGGGAAGAGGGAGAATTCGTAAACATATATATATCAGATACCGGAAAGGGATTTCCGGAAGATGTCCTGGACAGATTAAATCAGGGGCTCCCGTTACCAAATGCCAATGGGCATGGATTTGGAATAGAAAACTGTCTGAAGCGGTTTCGGTATTTTTATGGGGCTCAGGGAGAGATTCATTTTGAAAATAGTCCACTTGGAGGGGCAATTGTGGATATTCATATCCCGGTGGAAGACGCTGCTGGAGAGAATGGGGAAATAAATAATGGAGTAATGCAATGAACATTCTAATCGTAGATGATGAAAATTATGTGATTGACAGCATTAAGAAAAATATTTGTTGGGACAGGTTTCCCGTTACCAATATTTATACGGCAAACAGTATGCAGCAGGCACAGACCATCGTAGAGATGATTCCCATCCGGATCATCATCAGTGATATTATTATGCCCCAGGGTACCGGACTGGATTTTGTAAACTGGGTGAGGGAACAGGCATATCCGATACAGGTTATCTTTCTAACCAGCTATGCGGAATTTGAGTTTGTAAAGAAAGCAATCGCACTGGAATCCGTTGATTACCTGCTCAAACCCATTGATTTTATAAAGTTGTCGGATGTGCTTGTAAAGGCAGTGGAAAAATGTGAGATGCAGCAGAAATTCAAGGAGTACCGGACCGGATGTGAAAAGTGGGATCGGAATAAAAGGCTTGTGCATGAAAATTTTCTAAAAGATGTCATGGAAAATAAGTATACGGTTTTCGATCTTCCAGTATTCGAACATCTGGATTATACAATGGAGGATATATTTATACCGCTGTATCTGCATATTTATGACAGCGGCAGAACTTCAGAAAATTGGGATGAAAGCATATTGGAGTTTATTATCAGAAATGTTTTGGGTGAGCTTGTAAACGATATGGATTTGGAAGTTGAAACCGTATATCCCGAACAGCGTTACCGCTATGCTGCCATATTAAAGAAGCGTGGAAACGGTGGTAAAAAAAGAGAGATCTCAGACAGGCTGCCGGCAGTTATGGAAATGTTTCTGTCCTGGGCAAAAGGAAAACTGAAGAAAAATATCTGGTTCGGTGCAGGAAATCAGGCTTCCTTTAATGAGCTCTCTGACAGTTTTACAGGTCTTAAGAAAATGAGGGAAGAAAACCTGGCAGTCTGGAACTGTGTGATGTGCGTCGAAAATTATGAGCGAAAAGAGATTGTTTATCAGAATCCCCACTTGCAGATGTGGAAAACACTTTTGGAAGAATACAAAACAGAAGATTTGATTTCCAGTATGTATGCGTATCTGGAGCAAATGGAACGGGATGTGATGATTACCCTGGAGAGTCTGAAAAAGTTCCGTATGGACGTTGTCCAGCTGATCTATTCTTATCTGGCGGCTCAGGAGGTTACCGCCCATCTGCTTTTCGGTGCAAAGGAGAGTGAACAGGCTTATCTGATGGCGGTAGACGGCATATGGGGAGCAAAGGAATTTGTCAGCCATTATGTGGCAAAAGCAGTAAATCATATTGGTTTTATCCAGGAGTCAACCTCTGTAGTGGATGAGCTGCGAAGGTATATCGATATGCATTACCAGGAAGATATACGAAGGAGTGATCTGGCGGATCTGGTGTATCTTAATACAGATTATATTTCCAGAATTTTTAAGAAGGAAACAGGATTGTCCATCAGCAATTATCTGATTCAGAAGCGCGTGGAGGTGGCAAAAAGGCTTTTGACTCAGAGTAAGCTTCCTATAAATACTGTTTCTATTCACGTAGGATACAGTAACTTTTCATATTTTACGAAGATGTTTCGGGAGAATACCGGATGTTCACCGCTGGAATATAGAAGAAACTATAGTGAATGATGGCACACAGCAATGACTGTGACCAAACAATAATAGAACTTCAGGTAATTCAATAATAGAATAACAATAGAAAGGTTGCCACAATACGATGGCAGTGTTGCAGGAGTGCCTGCAATATAAAATGGGTACCATAATGAAACAGACAGAATTAGAACAATTATTGAAAAGCATGTCTTTAGAAGAGAAGATTAACCAGATGCTGCAGGTGACAGGAGATTTTTACCTTGGAAAGACCGTAATCACCGGTCCTATGAGGGAAAACGGTTTTACGGAAGAAAGTGTGGCGCAGGCAGGCTCTGTAATAGGGCTTGCAGGAGCGGATGTGGTTAAGAAGGTACAAAAAGAATATATGGAGAAGCAGCCGCATCATATTCCGCTGCTGTTTATGCTGGACGTTATCAATGGATATAAAACCGTATTCCCTATTCCTCTGGGACAGGGAGCTGCTTTTGAACCGGAAATGTCCAAAAGCTGTGCAAAGGCAGCGGCAAAAGAGGCTGCGGTATCAGGGCTTCACATAACTTTTGCACCAATGGTGGACCTTGTAAGGGATGCCAGGTGGGGAAGAGTCATGGAATCCACAGGAGAGGATACCTATTTAAACTGTTGTTTTTCAAAAGCAATGGTGGAAGGATTTCAGGGCAGCGACTTAAAGGAGCCGTACCGGGTAGCTGCCTGCATCAAACATTTTGCAGGTTATGGGGCACCGGATGCCGGGCGGGATTATAATACGGTGGAGTTGTCCGAACATACTCTGCGGGAATTTTATCTTCCGGCATATCAGGCAGGTATAGAGGCAGGAAGTGCCCTGGTGATGACATCTTTTAATACGATTGACGGCGTCCCGGCAACGGGTAATAAATGGCTGATGCGTGATATTCTTCGCGAGGAAATGGGATTTGACGGTGTCTTGATTTCTGATTGGGCTGCCATGGAAGAGATTATTTATCACGGCTATTGTGAAGACCGCCTTGATGCTGCGAAGAGATCAATTGAAGCAGGTGTGGATATCGATATGATGACCGGTATTTACTCCGAGCGTCTGCAGGAACTCATAGAAAAAGGTAAGGTAGAGGAACGGCTGATAGATGAAGCAGCCATGCGTATTCTGGAACTGAAAAACAAGCTGGGGCTTTTTGAAAACCCATACAAGGATGCGGATGAGGAAAAAAGCCGGGAGATTATACTCTGCAGAGAACACCGGGAGCTGGCAAGGGAATGCGCGCGTAAGTCGTTTGTTTTGCTGAAAAATGAGGGGGCACTTCCGGTAGAAAAAGAACAAAAAATTGCATTTATAGGTCCATACACAGACAGCAGGGAAATACTGGGAGCGTGGTCGTTTATTGGGAAAAGTGAAGATGCAGTTTCTATTAAGGATGCAGCCATGGAGGTGTTGGATCAAAGCAGAACAACATATTGCCAGGGCTGCCCGGTATTAGATGATACGGTGAAATTAGAAGGATTTGCGGCCGGCAATGAAGCGGAAGGGAAATCAAACAATACCGCAAACCCGGAGGATGAAGAACAGAAGCAGGCGGAAATGCTGAATACCGCAATAAAGGCGGCAAAAGAGGCTGACGTTGTAATCATGCCGCTGGGAGAACACCGGCTGCAATCGGGAGAGGCATGCAGCAGGGCAGAGATTGTAATACCGGAAGTGCAGATGGATTTGTTCCGGAAGATCTGCCAGGTACAGCCAAATGTAGTAGTAGTTCTCTTTAATGGACGACCATTGGATATCAGGGAGATTTCCCAAAAGGCTAAGGCTGTTTTGGAAGTCTGGATGCCGGGAACGGAAGGCGGGCATGCCATTATGGATGTACTGACCGGGGAATACAACCCCTCCGGCAAGCTGACTATGAGCTTCCCTTACAGCGTTGGACAGGTACCGGTACACTATAATGAATATTCTACAGGCAGGCCGCATGTACCGGGCAAAGACAAAGACAGGTTTCGCTCAAAATATCTGGATATTCCAAATGCACCCCTCTATCCATTTGGATATGGATTGAGCTATACTGATTTTGAAGTCTCTAAGACAGAACTGGACCATAGGGAAATGCAGCCGGAGGATACTGTAAGGGCTTCAGTCAGCATCAGGAATACAGGAAATATAGCAGGAACACAGGTACTGCAGCTGTATATCAGGGATGTGAAAGCCAGTGTGGTAAGACCGGTAAAAGAATTAAAAGGTTTCCAAAAGGTTCATTTACAACCTGGGGAAGAAAAAACAGTGACTTTTGAGATCAGAGAAGAAATGCTTCGTTTTTATTCGGAGAATAAGGTCTTTGAGAGTGAGGCAGGGGAATTTGAAGTGTATATAGGTGTGGATAGCAGTGTGGAGGAATGTGACAGGTTTTATTTGAAAAAATAAAAGAGTGGATATAGAAGAACAGATGTGGACTTTAGACGGTTTGCAGATCAGTGAGAACTGATTTGCAGGCCGTTTTTGTGCAGGGTAGGTGGGTTTGTCCCACTTGTTTTCAGAAGGCAGATACATATCCCAGGCTGCGGTTTTATATCATGCGGATGCGGAATGGGCGGGAGAAGCAATGCTGTTTCAGAAGCCGGTCCGGGTATTGCTGGAAAATCAGATTGATTGTGATATTATCAGTGCAGATGCGCTGTTAAAGACAAGTATAATGGCAAAAGACCGGGCTTTTCAGATCGGACCGCAGAGTTATAAAGCTTTGGTAATCCCTTTTAGCCAGTATTTGCCTGCACAGGCGGTGGATAAGGTCATTTCCCTATTGAAATCGGAGATTCCTGTTTACTTTATAGATGGTCTGCCTGAAGGGATTTGCGAAGGACAGGAGCGGGAGATTAGAACCCCGCTTTTGGGATCGGAGGTTGTATCGTTGTCCAATCTGGCATCTGCAATAGAAAATAAGATAGGTTTTTCCGTCCGCACGGCGGCAAGCTTACCTGATTTAAGAACGTACCGGTATCAATATGATGGGGGAACGGCACTGTATTGTTTTAATGAGAGCACAGGGGATATAATAGATACTGAAGTAGAAATAAATTTAGAAACCAATCAATTACAGTATTGTTACCGTTACCATGCATTTGAAAATCAGCTGTATAGAATTCCATCTAAACAGCGAAATGGCATTATAAAGGCGAGGCTGCAGCTGGAACCGGGTGAAGCGGCAGTTTACATATTAAAAAAAGAAAAAGATATTCTGCCTTATTATGTTTCATATGAGCAGTCAGGCAGAAAATTAGGAGGCCCATGGAAACTATCGTATGCAAATATAGATGATGATGCTAATTTCAAAGAATTGTATTATGGGGATCAGGTTTTTCAGGATTTGACAGACTGGGCAGCAAAGAATAAGTTCAACGGATATCTGCGATACGAGACAGAGGTGTATTTTGTTAAGGACAAGAGGGAGTGCCTGAGGATAACGGATACTCTAAACGGCATGGAGATTTTTGTAAATGGAGTAGTGTCGGGCAGAAGAATAGGACCGCCCTATTATCTGGAAATTCCGTTTAAGGAGGGCAGAAACCGCATTTGTATTGAAATTGCATCTACTCCCGTATTTGCCGCAGGAGATGACTGGTCGGCGCTTACAGTACTTCCGCCGTTCGGTCTGATAAATGAGCCTGAATTCTGTGAGCCTATATGCGAATAACGAATTAGTGCCAAAACCATACCTGAGCACAAGCTTTAATTAAGATAATATTAAAAAGAAATTCATCCCGGCTAAATGTTTATTTCTCAAAAGCTGTTATACTGAGAACATGTCTAATTGTGATATAAATGTGTGTCAGTGAGAACAGAATAAAAAAACTAATATTATAGATATATCATAAATTATAATGAGACCCATAATTTCTATCATCAATTGAAGAAATTATGGGTTTTCTAAATAAAAATTCCGGGAGGTACAGCAATGAATATATTAATGATTGAAGACAATGCAGAGATAAGAGAAGGTGTCAGGATTCTTTTGGAAGGTGAAGAATACGCGGTGACAGAGGCTGAGAATGGAAGTGAAGGGCTTAAACTCCTGGACAGCGATACGGACCTGGTTATTCTGGATGTTATGATGCCCGGGATCTCAGGCTTTCGAACCTGTGAGGAGATCCGGAAAGTGTCTAATGTGCCGGTTCTTTTTCTGACTGCCAAGTCCCAGGATTCAGATAAGTTAATGGGACTGATGGCTGGGGGAGATGACTATTTATCCAAGCCGTTTTCTTATTCCGAGCTTTTGGCAAGGGTGAAGGCACTGGTGAGAAGATACTGCGTTTATAAGGGAAAAGAAGAGGAGGGAACGGAAGACCGCTATGTTAATGGAATGGGGATCCGGATTAATGAATCTTATAATGAGGTTTGTAAAGGGGATAAAGAGCTGGCTTTAACCGATATTGAATATAAAATATTACTTCTGCTGATGAAACATCCAAAGAGAATCTTTACAATACAGAACATTTACGAAAGCGTCTGGAATGAACCATATTTTTATGTTTCAAATGGAACGGTCATGGTTCATATCCGTAAGCTGCGGCTGAAGATTGAAGACAATCCGCAGGAGCCGAAGTGCATTCGTACAGTTTGGGGCAGGGGGTATCGGTTTGGATAAAAAGAGAAAACTTCAAAAAAGCGGTCTGAGAAGAAAGCTTGTGCGGATTATGGTGATTGCATTTTTAATAAGCGGTGGTCTGTATTATTTTCTGCATAAGGGAGTGGAAGCAAAACTGAACAATTATTTTGAAACTTCAGATTATGTGGAAAAGACCGAGTCAAAGTATGCCCAGAAATTTCAGGATTACGTGCAGAAGAATCATATTTCTACAACAGATACGGATAAGATAACAAAATGGGTCAGGGATCAGGATATTGTACATATCAGCATTTATAAGGATTCTGTGCTGATCTACGACTCGTATTATCCGAATAATGATATCATAGCCGAAAATGATGTGGAAACGGAATACTTTGGGTGGCAGGCATATTATCCTATGAAATTTGCAGATGCGCAGGCGGATGTTTTTCTGGACGGTTTTTATGATTACCGGGTTTTTAACTATGCGATGATAGCAGAAATTCTTCTTTCCTGCCTGGTTTTTATCGGTATTGTGATGGCTGGAATTAAAAGGACAATTGATTATATTGGCATTCTGGAGCAGGAGGTGGAGATCTTGGAAGGAGGGCAGCTGGATTGTCCGATTACATTAAAAGGAAATGACGAGCTCTCTGCTTTAGCCAGAGGGCTGGATGAAATGAGAAAATCCTTTAAGCTTCGCGTGGACCGGGATGAAAAATTGACAAAAGCAAATAAAGATCTGGTTACGGAGATGTCCCATGACCTTCGGACACCGCTTACAACCCTCCTGCTCTACACACAGATATTAAAAAGTAAGAAGTATCATGGTGCGGATCAGATGGAAGATTACATAGATAAGATTGATCAAAAGGCAAACCAGATCAAGAGTCTTTCAGATAATATGTTTGAATTTTTCCTGATTCTGAGGGAAGAAGAAATCGAACTTATGGATCCCCAGTCTTTTAAGGATATATTTTACGATATTATGTCGGAACTTGTATTATCATTGCAGAAACGTGGATTCCGGGTGAACCAGAACATCGAATTTCGTGAAGTTAAAGTTGAGGTCTCCGTGGATTACGTTCTCAGGGTGATGAATAATATTGTATCTAACATAATCAAATATGCGGATTCCAATGAAGATATTGTGATCTCTACAATTTATGGGGAAGAACAGGTATCTATTTTATTTGTAAACCACAAATTAAAAAAGTCGGAAAAAGTAGAGAGCACCGGGATCGGCATCCGAAATATTAAGGGGATGATGGACAAGATGGAAGGGAGCTGTCAGGTGGAGGAAACTCAGGAATTGTACCGGATCAAATTAGAATTTAAAATTGTCGTTTAGATTTCATCATGTTCCTTTAAGGATTGGTTAAGATTTAGGTGATATGATAAATACTGTAGATACAAACAATTGATCCAGGCATGCTCTGGATATGCGCAGGAAAGTGAGGACAACTATATGAAAAAAATACTTATAAAAGGAACAACAATTGCAGTGTTGGGAGCATTATCCATTACCATGACGGCTTGTGGCTCCAATCCCCAGTCAACAGAAAATACCCCCAAATCGGAATCTTCAGCGGTGATCAGAGAAAGTGGGTCCAGGCAAAAGGAGACGCAGGCAAGTGAAAATAAGACAGGCGGCAACCAGTCGGAGAAAAAGCAGACCAGCGGCAATCAGTCAGAGAAAAAGCAGACCAGCGGGAATCAGCGGAATAAAATAAAGTCTAATAAAAGGCAGACAAATAAAATGCAAAGCGGGTCCGAAGAGAGCGGAATGTCGGAGAGCAAAGAGTCCGGACAAGCGGAGACGCAGACAGAGGGCGGAACCGAAAATACGCAAAACAATGAATTGGCGAA
>NZ_JNGB01000176.1:0-6580 GCF_001029355.1 Robinsoniella sp. RHS | reverse complement strand
AATCTCTTCCTGGGCCGACACTGGAACCACAACAGATGAAGGAGAACGCCATGCAGGAGAGGCAACTTCCCTGATTCCGTGGAGCTGGGATATCAAAACAGGCGACAAGTTAGATATTAACGGAGGCGCAAAGCTGTATCATTGGAATACAACAGGCAATCCGACTACCTGGGAACTGACAGATGAATTTAAGAATGTTCCATCCTTTGACTTATATGAGACCACACAGCAGGGAAAAGTGAAAATTGGCACAATCTCTAATGACGGTGGCACAATCACCATCAACAGCAAGAAAAACACACCATATGTATTATATCCTTCTACAAGCACCCATGTACTGGAAGCAGCAGGAAACTGGGGTGAAGGAAGCCCGGCTAAAGATTTTGCGTTTAATGCAGAAAAATTTGCAGATGAAGGCGGTGTATGGGAAAAAACCGGAGATGCATCCATTGAGGTTGTACCGGGAAAAGTAAATTATGACATTTCCAAAGAAATGAGCGAAAACCGCTGGGATCGCTATGCACAGTTTAAGACAGAGGGCGGAACGCTGTCCCAGGAAATGACAGATCTGAAACCGGGACAGGACTACACCGTAGGTGTCTGGACAGAAACCCAGAACGGGCGTAAAGCTTCTATTGAAGTGACAATTGGAGATCAGACTTATACCAACTTTGTTACCGGTAAAGACGGAGTGCACCGCTCTTCCTTCAAATATGTGGGAACCAGATGGCAGAGAATGGATGTTGAGTTTACCGTTCCGGAAGGAGTAACCACAGCACAGATTAAGCTGACCGCAGAAAAAGGCGATGGAGTGGTTAACTTTGATGACGTAAAAGTATGGCAGCATACAACAACAGAAAATGATGTAAACAATTCAGATTATGTGCTCTATGAAGACTTTGAAAACACCTATGAAGGCTGGGGACCGTTAGAATATGGCGGCGGATCCAGAAAAATTCATATCGCATCCGACAGAAGCAATGCAAATGATAATAACGAAATTGTAAAGCCTGGCGAAGACAAAGTAGGACCTGTAATGACCTGGGTTTTAGATGGAGAAAACTCCTTAAAGCTCAACGAAAATGAAGTGGGCAGATATGTAGTTACAAATGAAAGCAGTTTAAAACTCCAGCCGAACACTTCTTATGATTTAACTTTCGATTATACATTAGAAGATGGCTGTGATTATGTAGTCTATGTAAAACCGGTAAGCCAGGGAGCAGAAGGAAAACTGGCATTCAAAGACCATGAAAATGCCACAGAGGTAAAACTGAAACATACCCCGACCTCCGGAGATAAGAAGACAAAGTCAACATTTAACGGTACATTCACTACGGGAGATGCTGAGGATTATCAGATTTACTTCTATGAAAAAGTTATTTTAAAACCAACGGATTCCAATCCGACATCTGCATATGCATTGATCTTAGATAATGTGGGCGTTAAATACAATTTTGAAGAAATGAAAAGCAAGTTACAGCAGCTGTATGATGCAAATAAGGATTTAAAGGAAGAAGATTATACAGCACAATCCTGGAAAGTATTTAAAGCAGCACTGGATGCAGCCAAAGAAGCATTAAGCAGCCAGGAGGTAACAACTGCAGAGTTGAAAGAAGCTTATGATGCTTTGGAAAAAGCAGTTTCAGGGCTGAAAGGGTATGGTGTCCTAGATAATCTTATTAAGCAGGCGGAAGCAGTTAAACAGGGTGAGTATTCGGCAAACAGCTATGCAAGGCTGGCATCAGCGTTAGAAAATGCAAAGAATGTAGACCGTAATAATCAGGAAGCAGTCATAGAAGCAGAAAAGAATTTAAAAGATGCAATAGATGGACTTGTAAGAACTGTTGAAGCACTGAATGCCTTGGATGAAGCGAAAAAAATCGTGCAGGGAGATTTTACAAAAGACTCTTTTACAGCTTTACAAAATGCGATTAAAGAAGTTGAAAACTTAATTAAGAACAGCTTAGAATTAACCCAGTCACAGTTAAATGCTTCTGTTGAAAGATTGGTTTCAGCGCAGAAAGCACTGGTAAAAAAAGTACAGAGCGCTGTTATTGAGCAATTAAAAACGATATATGAAGCATACAATGGGCAAGATAGTGTATATACTTCTAATAGTTTTTCTACAATGAAACAGGTATTGGCAAGTATAGAAGTTGCAATGGCAGATATATCAAATGTATCTGAAACTGAAGGTAATGAATTACTTAAGCAGGCAAAGCAGGCAGAAAGCCAGTTAGTAAAGCGAGCTGATAAGACAAAATTAAGAGAGGCATATGAGCGAGCTAAAACTCTTCCGCATAACCAGTACACAGATGTATCCATAAAAAAATTAAAAGATTTATTCCCGCAGATTGATGTTGCTCTGGCGGATATGGATATAGATCAAAAGTCAGTAGATAAAATTTATAAGAATCTTGAAGATGCAATCAACGGACTTGTTAAAATCGTAGAAGCCCAGAGCGCATTAACAGAAGCAAAGAAAGTAGTACAGGGTAATTACACAAAAGATTCCTATACAACTTTACAAAATGCAATCAAAGAAGTAGAGAACTTAATTGCCAACAGTGCCGACTTAACACAGGCGAAACTGGACGCAGCCGTTGTCAGAATGACAGCTGCACAGAAATCACTGGTAAAAGTAGTACAAAAGAATGTAGTTGATAGTCTGAGAATCATTTACAACGCTTATAACGGAAAAGATGCTGCTTATACATCCAACAGTTTCGCCGCAATGAAGCAGGTTCTGGCAAGAATAGAAAAAGTTCTGGCAGATACCTCAAATGTATCTGAAAAAGAAGGTTCAGACTTACTGGTACAGGCAAAAGCTGCAGAAAGCCAGCTGGTAAAACGTGCAGATAAGACGAAGTTAAACAGTGCTTATCAAAGTGCGAAGGCAATTTCATTCAGCAGGTACACAGACAAAACAGTAAAAGCTGTAAAAGATCTGTTCTCACAGATTGATGCGGTAATGGCAAATGCGAATGCAGACCAG
This sequence comes from Robinsoniella sp. RHS, assembly GCF_001029355.1. Lineage (NCBI taxonomy): Bacteria > Bacillati > Bacillota > Clostridia > Lachnospirales > Lachnospiraceae > Robinsoniella > Robinsoniella sp. RHS. Next base: position 3,585 of record NZ_JNGB01000176.1, on the reverse strand, counting down.
AAAACAGTAGACGCACTTTATAACAAACTGAATCAGGCAGTAAAAGGTTTAGTGAAAAAGAGCATTACTTCAGTCAAATTAAATGTGAAGAAAAAGACGCTTGGAGAAAAAGAGAAATTTAAGTTAACTGTGAAGCTGAAACCATCCGGTGTCAGCGCAGGAACCCTTAAATGGAGCAGCAGCAATAAAAAGATTGTAACAGTAGACAAAAAAGGCAGAATTACGGCTAAGAAACCTGGTACGGCTAAAATTACAGTAAAAACAGCAAACAAAAAAAGTGCAAGCTGTACAATTACCGTAAGGAAAAAGCCTAAAAGTGTTACACTAACAGCGAAGTCTGATAGATTAAAAGTAAACAAGACCATGCAACTGAAGGCGAAGCTTTCAAAAGGAAGTGCAGGTAAAGTAACCTATACTTCCAACAAACCTAAAATTGCAACCGTAAGTGCCAGCGGAAAAGTAAAGGCATTGAAAAAAGGTACCGTTACGATTACAGTCAAAACTTATAATAATAAAAAAGATCATGTTACGATTAAGATTGTAAAGTAACATAGGAATGAAGGGAAAGCTTTGGCGTAAAAGTAGAATTTAAGGCAAGGAGGCAGCGCTCTCTGGTTAAGAATAACCAGAGAGCGTTTGCCTCCTTGTTTTGCGTGTATTATTTATTGGGGTTGACCAAAGGAACGAAAGATTGTCCAAGAACTGAACTTGTCCGATGCTTTTTGAATTCGTTTGGTGTCACATGAGTTACTTTTTTAAATACTCGGTAAAAATGCTGTATATTGTTAAAACCACATTCAAGGCTGATATCTATAATGGATTCAGTGCTGTTTAAAAGTAATTGCTGTGCTTCCAGAATCCTTTTATGCTGGAGATAATTAACAAGAGAGATTCCCATGGTCTTACGGAATACTCTGCAAATGTATGATTTGTCCAGATAAAAGATTTTTTCAAAATCCTCCAGTGAAATATCTTCGGAATAATGCCCATTGATATACTTTAGTATTTGTTCTACAGGAGACATGTCCGTTTCAGATTTTTCATATGCGGGCTGGTTTTTAAATATAACATATAGCTCCTGGAGGATAACAGAGGAGTATGTATTTAATAAATACAGGTTGGCAGAAGAAAATTGACTTTTATGGTAATACATATTGAAAAACAAACTGTTTATTCGGATGAAATCAGATACGGACAGCGAAGCTTTCTGATAAGACCTGTTCAGAAAAAGATTTAAAGCCTTTTTTACCATGGTGGGACTGAAAGCGTTTTTTATGTGTTCTTCAGTAAAATAGAAAACATAACGGATATAATTCTGCTTTTCCGGATAGATAATTTTATGTAACTTCCTGGGAGGAACAATTAAAACATCCTGTGAATGAAGATCGTAATGTATATCGTCAATATAGGCTTCTATATTAGCAGAGATATAAAAAATAATTTCAAAGCATTCATGATAATGAATCAGGGCATTCAGCTGTTCGGTTGGCAGGGTGATTTTATAAGTAATTTCAAAATTATTTACCAGATCATGATAATTGCTGTCAGCAGTTTCGTCCTGATGAACAGCATTTAAACTGGTATTATTTTCCATATAGTTCACCTTCTTCTTAATGATATGATTGAAATAGTATAACATATATTGCGAGTTAATAAAATATGTCAATATATGTTAGTACATAAAAATGTCCGCAAAATGAGTTAAGACAAACCAATAAATTATTAATATAATAAACTTATACAAAATAAACAAAAAAAATCCAATGCGGACTCAATTAATGTACTACATAATGAATAAAACCTATGATTATGAAGAAAGAGAGGAAGAAGGATGAGAAGGTACAAGAAAATGACAGGGGTAGTAGCAGGTGTGTTAACAGTGAGTTTATTAGCAGGATGTGCACAAACAAAGGGGGATGGAAAAGTAGAAACAAAGGGGGAAGAGAAAACGGAAATACAGGGGACTGAAGCAGTAAAAAAAGCGGAAAAACCTCAATTGCCATTGGCAGAAACCGGGAAAGAAACATTGACTATAGCAACTATGGATAACTGGTTTGCAACAAAAAGTTATAATGATAATCTTCCTGTCTATGAAGAGTTTGAAAAGTTAACCGGGGTTAAAATCGTTTGGGAAGCAATACCTATTAATGATTATGATCAGGTTATGGGAACGAGGCTGGCCTCCGGTAAAAATTTACCCGATATCTTTGTTATACCTTGGGAAGCAAATGCCGATCAATTAGGATTTGACGGTATTGCAATGCCGCTAAATCAGTTAATGGATGAGAATGCATATTATTTAAATCAGCTAATGGATAAATATCCGGTAGTCCGCTCGGGAATAACAGCTGCAGACGGCAACATCTATGCCTATCCAGGATTTGGCGAAGGATTTATAAATACAGCAAAAGAGCTGGAAACAGGAGAATTGACGGATCCGGGAGCCAATGTATGTCCAAATGTGTCGATGATCCGTAAAGACTGGCTGGATAAATTAAATCTCAAGGTACCGGAAACCGTTGACGACTGGTACAACGTTTTAAAGGCATTTAAGACCCAGGATCCAAATGGAAATGGTAAGGCTGATGAAATACCATTAACAGCAACATTTAATGTACGTGATATTTACCGTTTTGGAGAAGCATTTGGATTATACCGTTCCGGTAATGCAGAGTGCCGTTGGGATGTGGCGGAAGATGGAAAAGTTTTTTTCAAGGATACTACGGAAGCTTTTAAAAAGACATTGGAATTTTTAAATAAATTATATGTGGAAGGACTTCTGGATCCGGAATATGCAACAGCAGGTTATGATAAAACGTCAGAAAAAATCAGCCGGGATTTATTAGGATCCCTATCCAGTGACTGGATGTCTAATATTGCAACTTATAATGGGAATCTAAAAACGGCTGGGGTTGAAGATGCAAATTGGGTAGCAGTTAAACCAATTAAAAATCCGGAAGGAAAATCAATGATAACTAACCGCTGGTCAGTCTGGAAGACAGCAGCAATTTCCAAAGACTGTAAAAATCCCGAACTTGCGATGAAGTGGCTGGATTTCCAGACGCTATCTGCCCAGGGCGTTGCACTTACCAACTTTGGTGTTGAGGATATCAGCTATACAAAATCAGATGATGGTAAAATAACGTTAACTCAGGATGCTGTTCAGAACCCGGACGGAATAGGGGCTCAGGAGTATTTGCGATCATTAGGTGCATGGGGCCAGCTTCCTTATCCACAGGCGAAAGAAGGATATGAGGTATTATGGGCTGACCAGCCGGAGATTATTGAATTTGCCAATAGCTTTACAAGTGACCAGATACGGCAGCCGTTTCCAAATAGCGGAACAAAGGCGGCACTGGCTTTTACGGATGAAGAAAATGCAATACGTACTGAGGTTGAAACAAATATTGAAACTTATTGCGATGAAATGGCTATAAAATTTATAGAAGGAAAAGAGTCTTTGGATAAATTCGATGAGTATGTGGCTACTGTAGAATCCTATGGATTATCCCAGTTATTGGAGGTACACCAAAGTGCTTATGACCGGTTTGTGGCAAATTAGTTAATAGTTTAAAAGCAGAGTGC
>NZ_JNGB01000175.1:0-7963 GCF_001029355.1 Robinsoniella sp. RHS | reverse complement strand
AATCTTCATAACTGCCTTTATAAATGTCAATCTGCCTGAGATATTCATAAAACTTCCGGTGAATAAACTGCAGTATCTCATGATAAATGCATGTATCACGGTAACGGTATTCATCCCCCGCCGAAAATGCCCCCAGAACCTGTAATTTAATCTTGTCAACCTGAAAGCTTTTAAATGACTCTGCAAGTCTTACCCTGGCTTCATCTGAAAATATAATATCAATTATTCCGGGATCTTCTTTAACCATAGAATCCTGTATAATAGCTCCAATTTCAAGTGCGGTTCTGGTATACAGGCATTTTTCAGCAGAGCCATAGCTCTCCGAAAAACCAGAAAGCCCCGTTACCTCTCTTCCCATCCCCATTGTAATATATAACTGTTCAAATTTAACCAATACTTCCTGGATTCCTTTAAAATTATCCCTGAGCTTTTTCCAGACTTCCTCTCTCTGGTTTGCCTGGTAATTCAACAGCATGGTAATGCTGTTTTGTTCTGTTTTAACCAGGCACTCAAAGCAGCAGCCAGCCAGCCCATCCGCCATCAGCTCCTGTACCCGCCCGATTAACGTATCCGTAAAATTCTTATCCGGAATAGACTCTGCTGCATCTAACTTCACACGGATAACCTGAAAATTCCCCAGACTAAAAGTTGTAAAAAAAGTCTGGTTCACTGCCGCGAGATCCTCCGGAGGAACATTCAGACTGCCATTTAATATACGTTCAAAAAAATAAGAGCGAAGCTTCCCCTTGCTTACGCCCAGTTGATTATCCAGCTTTTCAGAACCGCTTCATTTTGTTTCTCCGACTCCAGCTTTGTTCCCAGTTTCTGCAGGATCTGCTCCAGTTCATTTTTACTGACAGGCTTTAAGAGATAGTCTTCCACATTATACTGCATTGCACTTTTTGCATATTCAAACTTCTTATGTCCGCTGATGACCACGAACTTTACTTTATCATTTAACTCCCGCACTTTCTGCATAAACGTAATTCCGTCATACCCCGGCATGCGGACATCTACAATAATGATATCCGGCTGCAGCCGCTTCACCTCTTCTAAAGCTGTCATTCCATTATCTGCCGTTCCAGCAATACACATCCCATACTTTTCCCAGTCGATCAGTTTCTCGATCAGAGAGATAATGAAAATCTCATCATCTACAATCATTACTTTAAACATGATGCTACCTGCCCTCTCCTTTTACTCATCTGATTGAGTAAATGCTTTTGTATAAGCACTTTGCTGAGTTCATTTTAGCATCTAAAAATAGGCACGTCAATTCCGGTTACATCCTCCCGGCCAGGACAACGCTTGCAATTATCCCCGCCAGCGTAGCCACCAGTGCTCCTGCCAATGTATACCTGGTCTTCTTTACTTTTGCCGTCATAAAATAAACCGACATGGTATAAAATATGGTCTCCGTACAACTCATCATAATCGAAGTAAGTATCCCCATTGCCGAATCCGGTCCATATTCCTTGAAAATATCCAATACCAGCCCCGTTGCCGCACTGGAAGAAAACATCCTTACAATTGCAACCGGCATCAGCTGAGGCGGGAAACCCACATTTTGCAGCAGCCCTCCCAGCACAGCGGACAGCATATCCAGGAATCCGGAAGCACGCAGTATCCCAACTGCAACCATAAGCCCGATCAGCGTAGGCATGATCTGGATTACGGTGTGAAATCCATCCACAGCACCTTTTATAAATGTTTCATAGACATTTTTCTTCATTAGCAGTCCGTATCCCACAATATAAAATATAACAAAGGGAATCATAAAAGTAGAAAGAAAGACGAGTACCTTCATCCGTATCTCCTGCCTGTACATCTCTTACTCACAGCATATGTCAGACCGTCCTGTTTTATGTCCTGTGAAATTCCCATTCAATAACAAAAGCGATAAAGCATTGATATCCTCTGCCAGAATAATATGGCATCCATGCTTTATCGCTATATTCAATCCAGAGAAGGATCTTTCACTTTTGATATAAATCCTGCAAACAGTTCCGGAATATCATATTTATCGCGGATCAGGTAACCTCTGCATCTTAACCAGATCCATTCCCCACTGGGTTTTTGTGCCCGGTATTTTACATTGTGAGAATTTACCCTTCCATCGGCAATTTCCTGATTAGCTTCCAGAAAACATTTTTTATCATCCGGATGAATAAGACTCCCCCAGACGGCTGCCGCATTAGGGATAACCTGCCCCGGAAGCCCGAATTCTTCTACCATGGCAGGAGAATACCGAAAAGTACCGGTCTTCATGTTGCCTACGTATATGTAGTCATCTGTGCTCTCCATCAGAGCATCATACAGGTGCTCTTTATCATAATCAAAATCCTCTACTGCAGCCTGATATTCAGAAAGACTTCCGCTTAATCTCTCTTCTGCTTTTTTGATGTGATACACCTTTTTTTGACGATACATTTCCTCATCCGCCAGGGATATGACTTTGGATACAGAAAATTCGTCCTTTCCTGTTATTTCCACAATCCCATAACAGAAGGATACTTCATGTGAAACTGCCTTTTCCTTCACAATCTGCTTCAGATCTTTCTGAATGGAACGTACCCTGCCATCTGCCTCCTCCAGGCAGATATCCATGAAAATAATTACAAATTCATCTCCGCTGAGCCGGAATGCCATATCATCCGCTGTTAAATTATCCAGTGCAGCCTGCGCTATATAGGAGATACTTTTATCTCCCTCATAATGCCCATATACATCATTGATCTGTTTTAATCCGTTGAGATCATACAGGCATACACACAGGGTTCTTTCCGTTCCCTGCAGTTTTTTTAAAGCTTCCTGCAGCATTAATTTCCCTGCACGCCGGTTAAACATCCCGGTTAACTCATCCTTACTTGCAATTTCCGTAATGCGCTTGAATTCCGTAATATCAACGGAATGCTGTAAATGAACCAGCCTGCCGTCCGCCCATCTGATCAGACTGTCATAATTTTCGTATATACGTCCCGTAGCCGTATTCTCTTCTTCCCAGACGAAGAAAGGCGTTTCGCTGTCCTGTTCCAGTAAACGTGCAATCGGGCAAAAAGAACACCGGTGGTTCATTCCCCGCTGTAAAATCTGCCAGCAAATCTTTCCTTCCGGATTTTCCACCCCAAAGATCTCCTGCATGTTTTTACTCATAAATATAATCTCGTCCGTTTCTATGTCACTTACATACAACACAGCATTCATATTATTTAATAACGAGTCAAATACGAAACTCTGCATGCTCAATGCTTTTTTATCATCTTTCTCCATACAAATCCCCTCTGTCTGTTATTACTCCTGATGCCATTTATGACCATAATTCATAATCCCTATTATAGCATGGAATTTGAAGTCCTACAATGATATCCGGGTATTTTACAAAGGCCAAAGGGGTGTTTAACCTATTCCTTAACAGCTCCTGCTGAAACCCCTTCCAAAATGTATTTCTGGAAGAAAATGTAGATAATAACCGTAGGTATCATTACGATAATAATACCCGCTGCCAGTCTCTGCCACGATCCCTGCTGGGCATTGGCAAAGTTCATCAGGAATGTAGTAAGTGTCCGCAGAGAATTCTTTGGCATATATAAGTATGGAATGTACATGTCATTAATAATTGTAATTGCTTTAATAATCACCACAGTTGCGGTTGCAGGTGCCAGCAGCGGAAAGATTATTCTGCCAAACAGCCCGAAATAACCGCATCCGTCCAGCAAAGCGCTCTCATCCAGCGATACGGATATCTTGGATATAAACTGCCGGTAAATGTAAAGCTGCATCAGATCCGATGCCACATAAATAATGATTGGTGCACCCAGGGTATTATAAGCCCCGATTCCCTGTATTATCTTAAACCTTGCAATTTCGGTAACAAAGGTAGGAATCAGCATTCCAAGGAAAAAAAGTGCAAATACAACTTTCTTAAAACGGAATTCAAAACGTTCCAGAATAAATGCAGTTACCGATCCCAGCATGATATTGAAAATAATACTGATAAATGCAATTAAAAACGTATTCCTAAACCCTACTAATAAATATTTATCTCCCAATACCCTTTCAAAGTTTTCAAAGGTAATTTTATCCAGTTCCGGCAGGAGCAGAGGGGATGTCTTAATCATGTCTCCCCTTGTCTTCAAGGCTGCAAACAGAGTCAGTATAATAGGAAGTACTACAATGATAACCATGGCGATACAAATCAGCTGCTTTGCGCACTGGGTCATAATTCTCTTAGATTTACCTGACTTCATATTATTTCCCTCCCTTTCTTCTGATTTTTAATACCTTCTGCGGCTTTGGTTTCCCAATGTGAAGCACTCTGTTTTGTACTACATAGATAATCACAATGAGGATCATAATTGCAACTGCCATAGTAGAAGCCAGACCAAAGTTGTTAAAGGTAAATGCCGTCTTAATGGTATAAAGTGTAAATGTGGAAGAAGCATATCCCGGACCTCCCTGGGTCATAACAAACGGGATATCAAATACCTGTAATGCACCTCTGATATTGTCAAATAAGATGAAATCCAGTACCAGGGAAATGGACGGAACCTGAATGTAACGGAAGATCTGGAATGCATTTGCACCATCTACATTTGCTGCCTCAACAATATCTTTGGGTACGGACTGTAATGCGGCTATAAATAATACAATATGGTAACCGCTGAATTTCCATAAAGATACAAATGCCAGAACAAAGTTTACGATCTTCGGATCGGATAACCAGTTTCTGCTCAGTCCGCCCAGATGCAATGCTTCTAATATAGAATCAAATGCACCATTTACCGGTGAAAAGAAGTAAGAAAATGCATATGCGATTGCTACACCATTGATGATATAGGGCAGAAATACGATTGTCTTATAGGCCTTTGCTGCTCTTAATTTAGAGGTTAAGATGACCGCTATTGCCATTTCCACCGGAATCATTAACAGATGGACTGCAAAGTAGATACCATTATTGCGAAGGGACAGCCACAGATCTTTATTTTTAAACATGGATATGTAGTTGTCAATTCCAATAAAATTGCTGTTTGCTGAGTACCCGTCCCAATTCGTAAAGCTCATTCGAAATAAATCCACTGCCGGAAATACAACGAATGCCACCAGTAATACAACCGGAACTAACAGACTCAGAATGATAAATCGATTCCTTTTTTTCGTTAAACTATTCATGAGATCCCTCCATTTCTCCTCTGGATGGCGATTGAAAATTGTTCTGCATTTTTCAAATACGCCCTTACCTGCATAAAAAATGCTGCCCCATTACAGACTGTTGCAACAGTTGTGCTGAGGCAGCCCTTATCCTATTTATTTAATACTTAATTTTTCTCTCGCTGCTTTCCATTTTGTATTCAGGTCATTTAGTGCTGACGGAAGATCAAATCCATTTACCAGCATTTCAGCCCCTAATTTTTTATAATCAAAGGTTGTCTCTGCTACCAGTGCAGTAAAGTCATCACCGCCGCCGTCATACATAACAAGTTCTTTGTCCGGCTGTAACTCATCAGCCTGTGCAAGTATCGGGTCTTTGTCTTTCTGAACCGTCTTCATGGTATTATCATCCGCCTGGGATTTGATGTATTCCGGGTACCATGCATCACTAAAGTAGAATTCTACAAAAGCTTTTGCCAACTCCGGATTCTTTGCATGTGTGGTAATAGACATAAAGTTATCACCCTGTGTAATTGCTCTGAATGGATCTTCTGCTTTTTCCCTGGTTGGCAGGTAGAAGGTTCCCAGTTCATCTGTGCTGTCAGCACCTTCTGAGATACTGGTAAGTGCCCATCCGCCGGATGCAACCATCGCTGCCTGCTTCTGTGCAAATAATGCAGTAGCCTGATCATTACCGATACCTACCGGATCTTTTCCAAATACGCCGGAGGTGAATAAGCTGTTAATCTTTGTATATGCCTTATAGAAATCCGTTCCTTCCGAAAATGGCTCGTCCTGAGTTGCCATTGTATTCCAGTTCTGTCCGTTTCCGCTTTCCAGTGCCGGCATGAACTCGGTAAATGGATAGGTTGGCCATTCATCTTTGCCGCCCATTGCAATTGCCATAAAGTCACCGTTATCTGCTCCGAAATGTTCCTGCAGCTTCTTGGAAACTTCTTCCAGCTCTGACCAGGTTGAGGGCACTTCTACGCCTGCTTCTTTGAACATATCTTTCCAGTAATACACATATTCTGCTGTCATTTTTTCCGGAAGACCTAATACTTTTCCATCAACTGCATAGCCTTCTGCAATATTGTTATTTTTATTAGCCTCTGTATCAGACAGGTCAACTAAATAATCTTTAAATCTTGACAGGGTAAAGGTCTTATTAAACATAATGTCCGGAAGCTGATTGGCGGATGCACGCATTTTCATTGCGTTCCAGTACTCAGAATCATCTTTCAGTTTTTCAAATTCAATGTTGGCATCCGGATACACTTCCTGAAATTTTCCGGCCAGATCCAGATCCTCAAATAACTGCATGGAAACATTATCCCAAAGGGCAACCACCAATGTTCCGCTCAGTTCTGTATTTGCATCTGCTTTCTCTGTGTCATCTGCTGCAGCTGTTTCCCCCTTAGCTTCGTCTGTGCCGGCTTCGGTTGTACCTGCCTGTGTTGCGGCTGCCTGCGTTCCTTCTGTTTTCCCGGCCTCCGTTGTACTGCTTCCTGTTGAGCCGCCGCATCCTGCTAAGATACCTGCAACCATTGATACACAAAGAATTGCACTAATTACTTTTTTCTTCATTATTTGTTTCCTCCCTTTCACTTTGTAAATGTATTCTACCATGTGCATCCGGTGGGGACTATGCACAAACGTTTGATTTCTTGATATATTTTCAGATGCCGACAGGTAATAATACCTTGATTCCCTTTATTTCGCCTTATACTTTAATACATTGGAATAACTGCCGTAGTAGTTCTTTCCATTGGTTCTGATATAAGTACGTACTTTAAAACGATAGGTTTTTCCTTTTTTCAGCCCCTTTACCACTGCATTTGTCTTCGTGGCTGTGGTTACTTTCCGGTAACTTCCTTTACCGGTCTTCATGTAAATGTCGTATCTGGCTCCACTGACTTTACTATAAGAAAGCTTTACACTGCCTGAACCATTCTTCTTCGCAAGGTTTAATCTGGCTGCTGCCGGTCTTGTTGCTGCAGAAGCGCCGGAAGAGTAAGCTCCCCGTCCGCCTTTATTCACCGCTGCGACTTTCACCGTGTACTTTGTTCCTGCCGGTAAACCTTTTAATGTAATGCTTGTCTTTTTTGTAGCCGCAAAGTCTTTCCATTTCTTATTTGACTTATAAACATATACTTTATAAGAATCAGCGCCTTTTACTTTATTCCAGGATACGGTTAAGGTGGTCCTGGTAGTCTTATTTACCTTTGTTCCTGTTACTTTTACCGGTTTCTTCACAATCTGTACCTCGATTGTGCATTCTGCAGTCTTTTTACCATCTTTTGTGGTAACGGTGATCTTTGTGGTTCCGTTTCCAACTGCAGTTACTTTTCCCTTTGCATCAACCACCGCAACTTTTTTATTTTTAGATTTCCAGGTCACTGTTTTATTTGATGCATTTTTCGGCAATACGGCTGCACTTAGTTTTACAGAAGCCCCTTTCGCTGATAAAACTGCACTCTTTTGTGCCAGTCTCACGCCGGTTACTTTTACAACCGGATCCGGAATGCTTACCGTTACTTTACAAACGGCTGTTTTTCCGCCGTCTTCCGTAGTAACAATAATCTCCGCGGAACCGCTCGCCGCTGCCTTTACCAGTCCGTTTTGGTCTACGGTTACCGACTTTGTATTGGTAGATTTCCAGGTGACATTTTTATTTGCCGCATCTGCCGGAGCAACCTGAGCCCTTAACTGTGCAGTTTCTCCTGCTTTTGTAAAGGTTACTGCCGGCTTATCCAGGCTTACTCCCGTTACTTTTATAACCGGTACCGGAATTTCAGTAAGTCCTGCTGTTGCT
>NZ_JNGB01000174.1:0-5668 GCF_001029355.1 Robinsoniella sp. RHS | reverse complement strand
GCGTTCGAAGTGAAAGATACATTGGCGAAAGCAGGACTTCGTGTGAAGGTGGATGATTCTGACAAGAGTCCGGGATGGAAGTTCTCTGAGCAGGAAATGCGTGGAGTTCCAATCCGAATTGAACTGGGACCAAAAGATATCGAAGCAGGTCAGGCTGTTATTGTAAGGCGTGACACCAGAGAGAAGACTGTGGCTGCATTTGATGAGATCGCAGATAAGGCAGCTGAGATCCTGGAAACAATGCAGACAGATATGCTGGAAAGAGCGAGAGAGCATAGGGATACCCACACTTATATTGCTCATAATATAGAAGAGATGAAACAAATCGCGGATGAGAAACCTGGATTTATCAAGGCGATGTGGTGTGGATGCCAGGAATGTGAGGATGCCATGAAAGAAGAAGTAGGAGTGACTTCACGTTGTATTCCGTTTGCTCAGGAAGAGATTTCAGGGGTATGCGTGCATTGCGGCAAACCGGCGAAGCATATGGTATACTGGGGAAAAGCTTACTAGAATGGACAATACACTATTTACAACCAGACCGGATGAAAATGGGCGGCTGGAAAAAGAAATGGCAGTTTATGATGTGCTGGAAAAGTTAAACATCCCATATGTAAGGGTGGATCATGAAGTAACACCTTCGATTGAAGCGTGCCATGATGTAGACAAACAGCTGGGGATAGAGATTTGTAAAAATTTATTTTTGTGCAACAGTCAGAAGACAAAGTTCTATTTATTGTTAATGCCGGGCATGAAGAAATTTAAAACTAAGGATTTATCCGGTCAGTTAGAAGTGGCCAGACTGTCTTTTGCCAATGAAACTTATATGGAAGAATTTTTAAATATTACACCGGGATCTGTGAGTATTATGGGACTTATGAATGACAAGGAACAGCGGGTTCGTTTAGTAATTGACCGTGAAGTGGCAGAATCGGAGTATATAGGATGCCATCCATGTATCAATACATCCAGCCTGAAAGTGAAAACGAAAGACATATTGGAAAAATTTCTGCCTTATACAGGACATGATTATACCATCGTTGATCTGTAACGCTCAGCATAACGTGTTATGAAAAAGCAGAGAAAAAATCAGGCACCTGGATTTCCAGGTGCCTTTGCTTACGTTATTTTCGGTATGCATAATTTGGCAGACCGTTTTTCATTGGAATAGCTGAATTGCCCTGAATTAACGGCAATGCATAATTGATGAAATCGGTGCTGATGTCGGTGCCATCATTAATAATCCATTCAAGGGGAACGGTTTTTTCTTTATTGCACACTTCATTTACATCTACAAGCCCACAGGAAATGTCGTAAGGTGTTCCGGCAGAACGGTTAAAAGCAATCATTTTTCCGGTTTCTCCATCCAGGGCTGCCGTGACGGCATAAGAACCGGCTGTAGCAGCTTCTCTTGCATCTGTCAGGGACTGGGTAAAGGTGGAACAGCGCTGGTTTACATTCAGTTCCACAGAGCGGACTTTAACACCCAGATGCTCTTTTACCAGATTCTCCAGGTATTTGCCGCTTCCGGTAAGCATCTTGTGTCCAAAATTATCGGTACCAACTTCACTGGCATATTCGCAGATAAATTTCCCGTCCTTGTCATGTATACCTTCGGAGATGCAAACCACCAGATTATTCTTTTTCTCCAGTGCTTTTTTTATCTGTTCCAGGAAGAGATTCTGATCAAAGGAAACTTCCGGCAGGTAAATAAGCACAGGGTTGTCCTCTTCGTATTTACGTGCCAATACTCCGGCAGCAGTCAGCCAGCCGGCGTGACGACCCATAATCTCCACAATTGTAACTGATTTTGTATCATATACAGAGGCATCGATACCTATTTCACAGACGGAAGATGCTACGTATTTTGCAGCACTTCCAAAGCCGGGCGTATGGTCCGTATGTACCAGATCATTATCAATGGTCTTGGGAATTCCCAGGATTCGAATGGTACTCTTATGCTTTGCTGCATAGCGTGATAGTTTGCTTACGGTATCCATAGAGTCATTTCCTCCTATATAAAAGAAATAACCTATCTTCAGTGCCTTGAATTTTTTAAAGAGCTCCGGATATACGGGATCTTCCAGATCCTCCGGAAGTTTATAACGGCAGGATCCCAGGAATGCGCCGGGTGTGATGCGCAGGGACTGCAGGGCCTCTTGACTTACGTCAGTTTCTAAATCCATGTAATGGTCCTTTAAGAATCCTTCAATTCCATTAATCATACCATATACATGATCGATTTTATCCTTGTGTTGTAATCCTTCCTTGATGACTCCAAACAGGCTGCTGTTTATAACGGCTGTCGGGCCGCCGGATTGTCCAACGATTAAATTTTTCATGATAGATACCCCTTTCATTATTTCAGGAGGGCATGTACACTCCCATATACTGCCATCTCCATATATAGTTATTCTACAACAACCAGGTGCATTTTGTATATAGAAAATATTAAGTTTCGGCAAAATAGATATTTTAATTTGATTTTAACGCAGGGATCCCTACACTTACACCCATTTAATCTGAATATTGCTATACTAATGCCATATTCAGGAGAGAAAGAGGTTATTCCGACAAAGGAAGGTGCAGGATTATGAAAAAGTATTTAGCATTGCATGAAACAAATTTATGGGGAGCAGTTGACCGCCATCCATTATTTACGATGATATTTGGACAGATTGCTGTAGCGTTCTTATTAATTTTAACTGTAGGAGGTATTGCTCTGGCGGGAGGTACTCTTATATGGCTGGTGTACAAAGCTCTTGGGATCATGTAAGAGCTGTAATTTTAATGCAATTTTAATGTGATTTTAATGTCAGGCGCCATATCTGTTATGCCTATTTAATATCTGGTCTGTTATAATCGGCAATATCATTAGTGAGTGTATTCAATTTAAACTTTATGTACTTTAAATCTGAGTTCACTTGGTATAAGATGGAATTGCTAAATAGGAATAGATTTTTAAAACAGATGTGCTATACTGTTACCGAGGAAGGTGTGAGCCATGACAGAAGAGTACCGTAAACCAGACGTTCTTTTGAAGAAGCTGGAAGAGGAAGCATCCAGGACAAAAGGAAGATTAAAGATATTTTTTGGATATGCAGCAGGCGTAGGGAAAACCTATGCCATGCTTGCGTCTGCCCATGAGGCAGAGAAAGCCGGTCTGGATGTTGTTGCAGGATATATAGAACCACATGCCAGACCGGATACGGCAGCGCTGGTTCAGGGACTGGAAGTGTTGCCGCAGCTTCAGATCCGGTATCAGAATATTACTCTGAATGAATTTGACCTGGATGGGGCTTTGGCGAGAAAACCCCAGCTGATTCTGGTGGATGAGCTGGCTCACACAAATGGAGAGGGATGCAGGCATAAGAAACGGTATGAAGATATCCAGGAACTGTTAAAAGAAGGCATAGATGTTTACACTACCGTAAATGTGCAGCATCTGGAAAGCCTGATAGATCTTGTGGACGGAATTACCGGGATTGTGGTAAAGGAGCGGATTCCGGACTTTGTGTTTGACCAGGCAAGCCAGGTGGAGCTGGTAGATATTGAGCCGGAGGATCTGCTGGACAGGTTACGAAAAGGTAAAATATATAAAGAGAGCCGGGCAGAGCAGGCACTGAATCATTTCTTTACCACTGACAATCTGGTATCGCTGCGTGAGATTGCCCTGAGGCGTATGGCGGACCGGGTTAATCTGATACAGGAAAAGTCCTTTCAGACCGGAGAAGCAGGGGCGGCAGAGCATATCTTAATTTGTTTGTCTCCGGCACCATCCAACGAAAAGGTAATCCGTCAGGCAGCCAGGATGGCTTCGGCGTTCCGGGGGAAGTTTACGGCCTTTTTTGTGGAGAACTCGGACTTTACCCAGTATACAAAAGAGGACGTGGAGAGACTGCGCATTAATACCAGACTGGCGGAACAGCTGGGGGCAAAGACGGTGACCTCTTATGGGGACGATATTGTAGAACAGATTGCAGAGTATGCCAAAGTAGCAAGGGTAACAAAAATTGTTCTTGGAAGGACAAATACAAAGAGGGCGTGGCTTTCCATGAAGGAAAGTTTTTCTGAAAAGCTTACCAGACTGGCACCCCAGCTGGAGATTTTTGTTATTCCGGATGCGTATAAAAAGAAATACCGTAAAAAAAGGTTCCGTGCTGCGATTTCGCCGGAAGCACTGGTAGCTGATGCTCTGATCTCGGTAGGGATATTAGGAATTTCCACTGCCATTGCCTATTTGTTTTCGTTTTGGAAATTCAGCGATGCCAATCTGATTATGGTTTATATTCTGGGGATTCTGACGATTTCCCTTGTAACCAGAACTAAGCTTTGCAGTTTGCTGTCCAGTATATTAAGTGTTATAATATTTAACTTTTGTTTTACTGATCCCAAACAGACATTATCTGTAAATGATCCTTCTTATATAGTAACTTTTGGAATCATGTTTCTCTCTGCGCTGATAGGAGCTACTTTAACACAAAAGGTAAAAGATCAGGCAAAGCAGGCGGTGAAGAAATCTTACCGGACAGAGATTTTGCTGGAAACCAGCCAGAAACTGCAAAAAGCGGTGGATGCAAAGGAGATTTCCTTAAGTACGGCAAGGCAGTTAAGCAAGCTCTTAGAGCGCAATGTGGTATTTTATCTTGGGAATCCCCTGAATGACGCTGAACCGATTGTTTTTAAATCAAGTCATGGCCAGAGTGATTTTTATTACGACCAGAAGGAAGAACGGGCAGTAGCCCAGTGGGTTTTTAAGAATAATAAGCATGCTGGTTTTTCTACAACAACTTTGCCCGGAGTGAAGTGTATGTATCTGGCAGTGAGAAGCAGCGAACGGGTATTTGCTGTAGTGGGGATTGATATGGAAGGAAAAGAACTTCAGGCATTTGAGGCGGGAATTATGAGTGCAATACTAAATGAATGTGCTCTGGCGCTTGAAAAAGATCAGTTAGTTGCAGAGAGAAAAGAAGCTGCAATTAAATTGCAGCAGGAACAGCTGCGTGCCAATTTATTACGTTCCATTTCCCATGATCTTCGAACACCACTCACCAGTATTTCAGGAAATGCCAGTGTACTGATTGGAAATGAAGACAAAATCAGTGAAGAACAGAGGAAGAAATTATATATTGATATTTATGATGATTCTATGTGGCTGATAAATCTGGTGGAAAATCTCCTTTCCGTAACCCGTATTGATAATGGAACCATGCAGCTGAATATGCAGGCAGAGCTAATGGATGAGGCAATTACAGAAGCGCTGAGTCATATCAGCAGAAAAGCGGAGGAGCATCATATAGAGGTGCAGCAGGAGGATGATCTCCTGGTTGCCAGGATGGATATTAAGCTGATTGTCCAGGTGTTTATCAATCTGGTAGATAACGCAATTAAGTATACACCTCCCGGATCACATATCACGATCATTACTAAGCGTCAGCATGGCAGTGTTTTGGTAGAAATAGCGGATAATGGAAATGGAATTCCCGATGAAGATAAGAAACGCCTGTTTGACATGTTTTATACTGCAAATAATTCTGTGGCGGATGGAAGACGAGGTATGGGGCTGGGACTGGCATTATGTAAGTCTATTATTACTGCCCACGCAGGAGATCTCACCATACATGACAACATACCCCATGGAACTATTTTCAGATTTACGCTAAAAGCG
>NZ_JNGB01000173.1:0-7230 GCF_001029355.1 Robinsoniella sp. RHS | reverse complement strand
CCGTGAAATACATTACGGAGGCGCAGACGGCACAGATACCAATAAAGTTTATGTGAATGGAAAAGAAGTAAAACTGCGCGGTACCTGCCGACATGATGTATCCGATGATCTGGGACGTTCCATGACCAGAGAAGAAAGTTACGCCGAGATTGCAGCGTACAAGAATGCAAATATAAACCATATACGTACATCACATTATCCGGCTTCTGAAGATCTGCTGGATGCCTGTGATGAAATGGGAATTTATGTGGAACAGGAGACAGCTGTCTGCTTCCAGGGGCCATGGGCAGATGTCAGCAGTAAGTACGAAGATTTTCTTCCTCAGTTTACGGAGATGATTGAACGTGACCGCAACAGGCCGTCCATTCTCATCTGGTCTCTGGGAAATGAATCAAATTACAGTAAAGTAGCGTCACAGTCCGGAGGAAATGCATTCCAGGATGAAAGAGAATACTTAAGAGATGTGGACACAACCCGTCCATGCGTATTCAGCTTCCCGGATACCGGAGAACCTGCAGGCTTTGCCGATATCTACAGTGCCCACTATGCAAATGTAACAGGCGGCATGGGGAGAGCTGACAAACCCGTTATACATGATGAATATGCACATATTTCCTGCTATAACCTGGATGAACTTCAGCGGGATGTAAATGTACGTAATTTCTGGGGCGAAAGTGTAAAAAAAGGTTGGGAAAATATTTTCACCAGTGACGGAGCCCTTGGCGGAGCTTTATGGGGCGGAATCGATGATGTATTCTACATTCCGGAAGGTACCACAGAGCGCTGGCAGTCACATTCAGATGGCCAGACAGCCGGATATGGAGAATGGGGAAGCGTATTGGATGCCTACCTGAGAGAGAAGCCGGAGGCATATCTTACTAAGAAAGCCTATTCGCCTGTACGTGTGGAGGAAGAGGCATGTTACATATCTGACGGTACGATGTATATTCCGGTGAAGAACTGGTTCGACCATACAGATACAAATGAATTGAAGCTTGAATATACCGTTGACGGTGAGCAGAATGAAATTATGGTTGGGGAAAGTATTGCACCTCACAGTGATGGCGTGATTACCATAAACGGGGTATCCCAAGATGCACAAGCTGTAAATCTGAAATTTTATACACCGGATGGAATTATGGTGGATGAGTATAATGTTGCGATTTCATCGAAACAGTACAACTTCACACCGGCTGGGGATCAGGCACCGGCTATTGAAGAAAATGAACAGGATATTGTTGTAAAAGGCAAAGACTTTTCAGTTTCTTTCAGCAAGGAAAGCGGTATGATCTTAAGCGGTCAGTTTCAGGATCAGGTTCTTGTGACAGGCGGTCCATACCTTCATGTAACAGGAATGAGCCTTGGAAAGTGGAACCTGGCGGAAATAGATGGTATTACAGCTGAGACACAGGAGCAGTATGCTGTAGTAACCGTAAATGGTTCTTATGCAAATGGCCAGGGTGTGCGTTTTGATATAAAGATATCAGGAAATGGCATAATAACCACAGACTATACGCTGACAACTGCACCGAAAGTGACGAGCGGACTAAAAGAGGTGGGTATCAGTTATGATATCGACAAAGATACAGACAGTGTAAGCTGGTTAAGAGATGGTTTATACACAGCTTATCCGGAAGACCACATCGGACGTAATAAAGGAGTGGCTCTCAAGGTAAGAGAAGGATCGGATGTGACACCGGATCAGTATGGGGTGGAACCGCAGTGGTCCTGGAAAGATGATATGAAGAATTACTTCGTATATTCTACGGATGACCCCAATAATGGACTGGTAACCAATGACTTCAAAACCATGCGTGAGCATGTGTGGTCCTATGATGTAAACTATGGACTGGAAGCAGACGCACCCCGCATCAGTGTAGAAGCTCCGGATGCCAACGTGGCAGCCCGCGTTGCAATTACCTTTGATCTGGGCTATGTGGATGACAGGGACGCAGCCATTAAGTATACGGGCGGATGGGCGACCTATGATTCAAATTCTGATTATGCGGGAACAGAAACATTTAGTTCAAAATTAGGTGATTCCTGCGAATTTAAATTTACAGGAACCGGCATACGCTATATCGGATCGAAGCAAAAGAATACGGGCCTTGTAAAAGTGTATGTAGATGGTGAATTCAAAGAAGAAATTGATACCTACAGCAATCTGGGAAATGATCTGAAGCAGACGGTGATTTACAGCATAGAGGGACTGGAGAATGGTGAACATACCATTAAACTGGAAACGGCAGGCGGAAAAGCTAATTGCATCGTAGTAGATGCTTTCGAAGTTTTGAAGCCGGAAGGAAGCAGCGCTACTGAAAAAGCACAGCTCATCATTAATAACCAATGGTATTATCCAAACCTGGGATGGGGCAACTACACCGGTATTCAGGGAAAACTGGCAAATGGTTCTACAGGATCAGGAACAATCCGTCTGACAAATGAAAATAATCTGACGGAAGAGACGATTACATCACTGGTTAATTTAAAGATATCAGCAGTAAATGAAGAAGAATTGAAGGTTTCCTATCATGTACAGAATGAAAGTGAAGCTACAGAAGTGAAACTGCAATGGTACCGGGTAGCAGCAGGCGATCCGGACAGTAAGGCACAGGTAATTGAAGGTGCTGAAAATGACATACTGAACATAAAGGGACTGGAAGCAAACAAGGTTTACTGTAAGGCTACGCTGTTGATTGACGGAAAAGAGAGACAGACCGTAAAGAGTAATGGAATTGAAATAGGACAGGATTCTTATCGCTACTATGATATATTAGATGACTCGGATGAATTTGTATTTTCAGGAACCAAAGGTACAGATTATAAGACTGATAAAGATAAGTCCTGGACTGCAAATGCTTATGGTAAATCTGTCACCTACCTTATGGATACAAAAAATGAAGCAGGTGTTTCCTTCAAGTTTGCGGGAAGCGGAATCCGATGGGTAGGCGCAAAAGAAAACAATCAGGGTATAGCAGAGGTAACGGTAGACGGAGGAAGTCCCGTAGAAATTGACTTGTTTGATGCGAACTCCAGCACGGGCAATCAGGTAAATGAAGTGCTTTTTGAGCAGGTATGGGATGAACCGGGAGAACACGAGATTACAATCAACCGCACAGGAAGAAAGAATCCGTTATCCTTAGGCGCAAATGTCAGCCTGGACGCATTTATTATCATCAATGATGTAAGTGAAAATGTCAGAATCAGTGATGTGGCAGTAAATGAAAATGAGGATGGAAGCCTCACGGCGGGTTGCACCATCACAAACGGGGCTCCAGAAGATTTAGAGTATCAGTGGTATGCAGCAGATGCATATAGTGCACAGGGATACGATAAAGAAACTTATGTAGCAATTGAAGGAGCTGTTAGTCAGAATTATATGCCGTCAGACACGGATGCAGGGAAACTGCTGCGCTGTGATGTGTGGAGTGCTGATGTCAGTACACCGGTTAGAAGTGCCAATGCCGTTTTGGCAAAAGCGCTGATGATTGATGATACGGATGAATCAGTACAGTATCCGGAAGGAAGCATTCAAGATACTGCAGACGCATCATATTTAGCAGGAAATAAACCATATAACAATACGATTACTTATTTTAAAGATGGAGAAGTGAAACTTAAGTTTAATGGTACCGGCATCGTCTGGCTGTCCGGTTATGATCAGACACTGCGCCGTGCAGCCGTAAAAATAGATGACGGCAGCGCAGAATCCGTGGAAATCCGTGCAGCTCAAGGCGGAGGATGGGATTTTAACCAGTATAAAGTATATGGAGTGACAGGACTGGAGCCTGGAAACCACAGCATTACCATTACGGCTGGTACCCCCGGAGTTTATAATAATGCAGATGCATTTATGGTATTGAATCCTGGAGAGGAACAGCCGCAGACCGGAAGTATCTCTGAGGATGTTCAGGAACCCAAGATGCAGTCAGGGCTTGAATCAGAATCAGAAGCCAATTATGGTGAAGATCAGGCAGAAACAGATAATACGGTTATGACCCAGACCGGGACAGCAAGAAAAGAAATAAGAATAAATGGAAATGCCGTTATGACTCAGACCGGAACGGTAAATAGAACAGATTCGCAAGATAATGGAAATTCTGTCATGACCCAGTCCGGGACAATTGACAAATCCGTATCGGAAGATATAGATAATGCAATTGTAAAATTAACAAAGGCGATATCAGACTTCAAAGCATCCCGCATTGAGAAAGAACCTGTGGATAAATCAAAGCTGTCAGCACTCATAAATAGTGTTAATGGCAAGTATAATGAAAAATTATATACGCCGGAGAGCTGGAAAGTATTTATCCAGGCGCTAAATGCAGCAAAAGGCGTAAACGCAAATGACAATGCGGTTCAGGCGGATGTATCAAAGGCAATATCTGCACTGGAGTCTGCAATAAGAGGATTAAAGCCCGCCCAGGCAAAACCGGTGCCCGTTGACAAGACGGCATTGAAGAATCTGTATCAATCATGTGCATCCCTTAAAAAAGCGGATTACACGGCATCCACCTGGTCGGTATTAGAAGCAGCTATGAAAAATGCAGCAGCTGTTATCAATAACCCAAATGCAACAAAAGAAATGACAGACCAGGCGTACAATGCTCTGAACAAGGCAAAAAGCGGGCTTTCAAAAATTCCTGCACTTCCGAAAAAAGGAAGCACCTATCAGACAAGGGGACTGCGTTACAAAGTAACGGCTTCTACGAGCAGAACAAAGACAGTAATGCTGGTAAAACCTGCGAAGAAAACATACAGATCCATAACGATTCCGTCCACTGTAAAAATTAAAGGATATACCTACAAGGTAACCAGAATTGACGACAATGCATTCCGGAAAAACACAAGACTGTCGAAGATTACAATTGGAAGCAATGTGACGAAAATTGGAAAAGAGAGCTTTGCAGGATGTAAGAAACTGAGATCTGTTACGCTGAAATCTAAATCAATTACAAGTATTGGAAAGTATGCGTTCAAGAATATTTCAACAAAAGCAAAGATCTATGTTCCGAAGAAAAAATATTTATCCTATAAAAAGATGCTGTCAAAAGCAAAACTCAGCAGTAAAGTAAAAATAATTAAAAAATCAATGTAAAATAAGAATCCGCCGGTAAATGGTATCAATAAGGCATTGGAAGTAAATAGTGATGGAGACGAGAAAGAACCCATGGCTCCATATGTTTTGCCAGAGGATACTGATTATGAAAATGAAACTTAAAATTATGGATTCTTGATAGAATCACAGGTATAATGTTACGGATAAACATAAAGACTGTGTACAGTGTTTATGGAGTTGAATACATTCAACTTCATAGCGCTGTACACAGTCTTTTTACGTTTTCAATTTATTAAAATTTAATCAGGATGTTGTTCTTTTTAAATACTCTGTTGTTTTCACAAGACTTATCATATGTCCATCAATTTTTCTGCTGACCGCCAGCAACTCTTTTCCTGTTAACGGTTTTCCTTCTTCAACCAATCGGTCTAATTTTTTCCCTTCTGCAGCTAATGCACATTTGTACCAGTTCTTTTGAATATTACATAACATTCTTCTCATATGTTTTCTCCTTTATTCGCTCTATTAGTGTGTTAGTGACTCTGTTAGACACAGTATAACACAGTCCGATTGTCGAAGTCAGTCGAAACCCGTAGCAAATATAAGAAATTTTCGTTTTTTATGAAAAATTTATCTTTTCGGGAGTAAAACCGTCGAAAACGTAGGAAAGATAGCGGGTTTTGGGTGTTTGTGATCTTTATCCAAGCTGATAATAATTTTCCAGGTATTTTTCCAGGACTGGAAATGGGGCAGGCCCAATTGTCAGAATCTGTTCATGGAATTCTTTGAGGTTGAATTTATCACCCAATTCTTTTTTGAATTTATCCCGAATATCCATAAAGCTAAGGCAGCCCACATAATATTTCAGATAGTTGGCAGGTGCTTCAATGATAATGTCATACATGTTGTTGGCGATCTCCGGGTCTGAAAATCCAATCTGATTTAAGTAGGCAGCAGTTGCGTTTCGGTCGTAGCCATGGTAGTTGATGGCGATATCCAGCAGAGAAGATATCCCGAGCATTATGGAACGGTTCAGGCGGTAAAGGGCAGCCACGTCTTGATCTACATCTGCGTATTGGTATGACTGGAATTCTACATAAGTTGCCCAGCCTTCACTGTAACCCCCAAAGTTTAACAGGCTTCTGACCGGATCAGCGTTGGTACTGCCGGAATAAATAGTCTGGTATAAATGTCCCGGATATCCCTCATGCGCCAGTGTGGTATAGAGCTCAAGCCCCGAGTAGTCAGATGCCTGGTTGATATAGATCACATTGTCAATGAGATTATCTATAGGCGGTGACAGGTAAAAAGCAGGACTTAAGTATTTTTCCAGGGAGCTGTGGACGTATTTCACATTTACGTTCACCTGTGGAGAGGTGGGAAAATCATCTGCCATTTTCTTCTGAAGATCATTTAAGATTGCTTCCGGTGAGGAAGCAGCCATGCCGGATACAGAAGACAGGAGTGTGGGGTTTTTCGCCAGCAAAGTCTGTAGCTCAGTAAAGTCAGTCTGCACCTGGTCCATCAGACGTTTCTGAATCTGATCAATGGAAGCATTGGAACCGGTTGTATCTTTTACCAGGTACTCATAATATTTCTTTCCATCAGGGAAATTACATAAACCGGCATTGTTTTTTCCGGTTCCTTTTAAAGCGGTCAGA
Organism: Robinsoniella sp. RHS; assembly: GCF_001029355.1. Lineage (NCBI taxonomy): Bacteria > Bacillati > Bacillota > Clostridia > Lachnospirales > Lachnospiraceae > Robinsoniella > Robinsoniella sp. RHS. The sequence goes on along the minus strand of NZ_JNGB01000173.1, from coordinate 510 downwards.
CCTGTAATCAGGTTTTCATATGCCGGAATTACTTTCTTTAAAATAATGTCCTTATGACGGACTTTGAAGTTGGCACATTCTTCAGGGGTGAGCTCTGGAAAGGAATCCACCTTATCATTAAATATTTCAATTAAAAAGTTATTATCCGGGTCAGCAATAAAGGATTGGCATTGAGCTATAATTGCATCTGTATTTGCATCACTCATAAACAAACCTGCGGAGGATTTGGCTTTTTCAAATTCCAGAAGGGATGCATAGTATGTATCCAGCTGTGAAAGCAGAGACAAATATTCATCAACGTCTGCTTTTTTGTTAAAAGTGTATTCCGCAAGCAGAACCGGAAGCTGTGCCTGAGTGCCGATTGTGGGTCCCAGAGGCTCTGCATACAGAGAAAAATCCTTTCCATTATTTTGGTTCTTCAGGTAGTATGCAAGAATGTCATAAGTAAGCTGATTATTTTTAGACAGTTTCTTATAAGAAATCTGATTCAGTGCTTCCTGATAATTTTCC
>NZ_JNGB01000172.1:0-6812 GCF_001029355.1 Robinsoniella sp. RHS | reverse complement strand
GTATTAGAAGGAAGACAGGCAGGAATCCAGATCATATTTGCAACCCAGAGAGCAGATGCAAAATATTTATCGGGAGCGATCCGGGATAATTTAGGCTTGCGGGTATCACTGGGGTCATTGGAAAAGTCCGGGTACCGCATGACATTTGGAGATGCAGACAGGAAGTTTGAAAAGTTTGGAAGCAGTCATGGCTATGTGTATGTGAATGGAGAAACCGAGACGATCCGGGAATTTTATGCGCCCTATTTAGGAAGGGAATATGATCCAATGAAAGATTTGAAAGATATCGTTAATGCCCGGACGGAGTCCCCCGTTGAGCTGCGGAGCAGATCAAGCGGCAGCGATGAGGGGGACTCCGGCAGGGCGGAGGACGAAGTCCGGCAAAGCGGAACGAATTGTGTAACCCCCCCTTACTAATAGGGGGGTAGAAAATACATAAGAAAGTCTGGAAGCGTGCTAAACATACGGGAAAACAGACATTTTGAATTGTTCAAAAATCGAATGAATAAAATGGAGCAAAGCATAAAAATGGAAAAAGAGAAGCAGGAATTGGAAGCCGTGATCGACTGGGTGCAGGTAACCTTTAAAAAGCTGGATCCATCCATGATCATGAAAGACATTTTTCAGTTTGAACCGGAATTTATGACCTTTGAGAAAAGAGGGCGTTTCCGCTATGCAGGGAAATGGAGTTTCGGGGGAATTGAGATCCTCACCCCGCCGGAAGAATACCCGGATATGGGGAACCATATTTATTTAACCGGTTCCGCCTGCCGGGAATTGGAAATTTACCTGCGGGCACAAAAGCGTACCTGGTTCGATTTTTTTGAGATCTGCCAGGAACATGGCGGAAGTTTTACAAGACTGGATATCGCGCTTGATGACCGGAAGACGTATTTTAAAATAGCAAGGCTGGGAAAGAAAGTGGCGGATTTAGAATGTGTATCTAAATTTAAGAACTGGAACTTCATAGACGGGGGAACAATTTCGGGAGAGAAAGCAGGATGCACGCTGAACCTTGGATCCAGGGAGTCAAAATGCTCGATGGTTTTCTATGAAAAGAATTATGAGCAGAGCAAAAAAACAGGGCTTCCGGTAGAGTTTTATGGAGACTGGAACCGTTATGAAGTCCGTTTAAGAAAGGATGTTGCAAATACCTGTGTAGGAAAACTGGTAGAAAGAAGAAGCATTTGTTTTATCGGTCTGGAGATCATGAATTATTATATCCGATTCGTGGTACCCGGTGAAGATACCAACAAAGGACGCTGGCGTACCTGGAGAGCCTGGGAAACCTTTATGAAAGATATCGGGAAGTTAAAGCTGTCCATGCGTCCAGCCCCGCGGACATTGGAACAGAAAAAGCAGTGGATTATCGATTATGTAGCTCCTACGTTAAAAATGATTCAGATGGCGGATGATACTTTAGGGGAAGAATTTTTAAAAGGAACAATAGAGGAAGCCATTTTAAAAAGCAAACACACCAAAATGGTTGAGGATTACTTAACCGGCAGGAAAGAATTAGAAGAGGAAACAAGTAGAAGAAAAAAAGCTCTGGAAGAAGCGGTACAGCTTGAAAAACAGGGCTTTTGTGATGCAGAGGATCTGGAAGTACCATTTAGGGAAGGGGGATTGTAAATAGATGATAAGAAAAAAGAAAAGCATTGAAGTAATAAGAAATCCAGTGGGTACAAAGATTACAAAAATGACAATGAAGATGAATGCAATCAATGAATTATGGTTAATTCCAAAACTAATCGGACAGGGTTGGATGGTTCGGGCGGGAGACCAGGAAAGGTATTTGTTTTTAAAGGATGTGGATGCCCGGCTGCGTAATGCGAATGAAATTCAAAAGGAACAAATCATCCGAAGCACGATCCATACGTTAGAGTCTTACCGGGATGCCTCGTATTGGAGAAACTACCGTCGTTTTTTCAGTGTGGTGGGATAGGAAGACAGTAAAACAGCAAATATGGCATGGTATTGTGCAGGATGCAGAAAGGAGAATATATGGGAGATAAATGGTGGCTGGGGGTAAGTTATGCAGATGCAAAGTCTTTTATCCATACCAGCCTTGCTACAATGGCAAGAAGCTACATAGCGGTTGGTTATTATATCAGAATTATAAAAGATAACAGGGGATATGAAGAAGAGGGGTATCAAAGTGTACATGAACTGGCAGAAGCAGAGTTTGGGATGAAACGCCAGACAGTAGACCATTGCGTGAGAATTAATGAGCGTTTTTCAGTGGATGGTTACAGCCCGGTTGTGGATGATCAATATAAAGAGTTTAAGAAATCACAACTTCAAGAATTATTGTATTTTACAGACCAGGAGATCCAGGAAATAAAACCGGAAATGACGGTAAAGCAGATCCGGGAAATGAGGAAAGAAAAATGCTCGACGTCGAGCATTTCAGAAGCAGGAAAAAATGTACCTGAAGAAGAACCGGTACAAGCAGAAAAATGCTCGACGTCGAGCATTTCAGAAGCAGGAAAAAATGCATCTGAAGAAGAACCAGTACAAGCAGAAAAATGCTCGACGTCGAGCATTTCAGAAGCAGGAGAAAATGCACTTGTAGAAGAACCAATACAAGCAGAAAAATGCTCGACGTCGAGCATTTTAGAAGCAGAAAGAAATTTAGAAGCAGAAGAACTTTCGGCATTGGGTTATCCAAAACGGGAATATCCAGAGGGGAGTTATGCCGAAACAGCCGGGTGTGGAAAATATGACTGCTTTGACTGTTGCCGAGTGTGTAATATCCGACAGGAAGCATGTTACTGCATGGAAGCGCCGTTAGGAAACCCATTTCCGTGTACAACTTTAGGAAAAATGGAAGATCTGCAAAAGCAGAAAGGTGAGAGGTGCCAATTTGTAAATTTGGATCTGGCAGAAAAGATATTTATGTATGGAGAGCCGAGACCATGTTGTAAAAAGTGTCAGGAAGAATGCTCTTTAAGGTGCCAACGTCCCATGAAAAAAGAGAAGGAATGGAAAGAGAACCAGGAGAAAGAGCCAGATCAAAAGCCAGATTCAGAACCAGACCAGCAGATTCTGTCATTTACAAAAGATGGGGAAGGAATGAAAAATGCGTATGGTGCTACCTGTGCAGCGGTGGTTTATGAATATTTGAGAACTGCTTATGATGAGGAAGAAAAAGCATTTGAGGCTGTTGTACTGGGAAAGAAGTACAAAGCTTTTGAAAAACCGGAAACTACGATGTTCTGTGATGATTTGGGAAAAGTTTTGTTTCAGGTGGAAAACAGCAGACTGGAAGAGGAGTATCACTTTTTTAACAAAAAACCAGAGGAGGAACCGAAAAAAGAACAAGGAAAGGAACCGGAAAAAGAACTTTCCTGGCAGGAGCAATGGAAACAGGGCAATTGCCCGGAAGGAATTGGAAGTTGTGTCCGCCAGGAGTGGGGGACAGATCCAGTGCAACAGGAAGCAGGAGCGACGGAGTGTAAAAAATGCTGGTCTAAGCAAGTGGAGCAATCTAAGATTTTAAAGCGTGCAGAAGTGGAAGAAGCTGCTGTAACAGATGAGATAAATGGTAAGACGGTGATAGAAGAAACATTTTGTAAAGGATGCCACTACGATGTGAAAAACTGCTGTAACTATCCAGAAACAGCGGATAACTATTGTGTAATGGGAAGTAAGTATAAACCGGCAACAAATATGGAAAGTGAAGAAGCGGAGGTGGAAGAATATACAGTAGGGTATTTTTTGCAGGAAGAGGAAGAAAAGCTGTCGGAGATATTAGAAGTGGGAGGGCTTCCGGAAAAAATGGTACAAAGACAGAAAATAATGGTAGCAGCCCTGCGGTATCTGAGTGCCGGTTTGGATCAAGGGAAAGAAACAGCGCAATCGGAACTGTTAAACGTTAATAGGAAAGTATGTGAAAGAAGGTGATAAGTATGGATCAGCAAGAGTGGTTGCAGATTGGCATTGATCGTGGCATAATAGACTGCAAGAACTCTATTTTCTCTGAAAAAGAGAATATGATTATTGAAAATAAAGAAAGAACGGTTACATTGCGTAAAGATGGGCGTTACATGTGTTATGCATACCTTGCATCAGGGCGAAAAGCAGTATATGGAAAAACAGAGGAAAAAGCAATTGAAAATGCTGTAAAAAGAGAAAATCAAGAACGCTTTGAACTTGAAAGACAAAAATATCTTTTTGGATTTTGCTATAAAAAATGGTTTATGGCAAAGTTAGAAAGTAAAATCAGACCTCAAACAACTGATAGAATAGAAAGTACCTATAACAAATATTTTGCAAATGATATAAAAGAGCTAGATATTAGAACATTAGATTCTTATATGGCTATTGATTTTTTAGTTAAATGTGTGGATGGTAGTCCTAAAGGACGATTGACTAGAAAAGAATTTTCAAAAATTATGCAAGTTATAAGAGGTACATACCAATTGTATTGTGATAATTATGTTCTTGAAAACAATAAACAAGTAAAAGATGTTATTGTCTGGGACACTGTCAAGCGTAAAGTGGAAGAAAAGTGTTTGTTATATACTCCTAGAAAAAAAGAGATTGCTGTATCAGGCACAGAACAAAACGCAATACGAGAGGTTGTGTTGAAGGATGAGAAGTTTATTGATAGAAGGATATTGGGATTATGTTGGCTGCTGGAAGAAAGTACAGGATTAAGAATTGGTGAACTGGCTTCGTTGACATGGAAAGATATTGATTTTGAGAATGAAGTTATTTATATTTCCAAGACAGTTTGTAAATATTATCAGAGGGATAGTGATGGTAATCGGATAAAGCAAATATATGGTACAGGTAAGCCTAAAACTGAACATGGAGTTAGAGAAATTCCGTTAACAGATAAAGCGTTGAAAGTTTTGAATCAGTTACTAAAATTACAAAAAGAGTGTGGGTGGTATAATAAGGAAGAGTTATTGTGTTATTCAGGTCGTAGAATTAAAGATGTTACAAATGCTTTGTATAAGAATTTACGAAGAATAAGTAATATGGCTGGAATAGAACAGGATAAGCATATTTATCCGCATTTACTTAGGAAGACAGTAGCAACAAATTTACATGATGCAGGAATGTCAACAAGGGATATAGCGGATTTACTTGGTCATTCGGAAATAGGAGTGACAGAACAGTGTTATATCATATCAACCGAATTAGAAAAGAAGCGCAAAAAAATGGCGGCTGTTTTGTAGAGAAAACAAACCGCATTTTTTATAAATGCCTTAAAAAAATTGACAACGCAAAACGGATTTTGACAACAAGTATTTTGTTGTAAGGATTGTTCAAGAATCCTTATAAATCCACGTATATAAGGCATTAAAAACAACGGAGACGGTGGGATTCGAACCCACGTGCCGGTTGCCCGACAACTTGATTTCGAGTCAAGCTCGTTATGGCCACTTCGATACGTCTCCATGCACTTAAATAGTATATCACATTTTTTGAAAAATGCAAAAACTTTATTCAAGTTATTGTGATAAAAGTAAAAATAATATATAATGAACAAAGAGGCGTGTTTATCTGCCTGTTTGAAGAGGAAAATAACTTAACAAAGTGGTTCGTAACACTTTGATTATAACAGGAAAGGTGTAGTGTCATATGATTAGAATTGGAATGTTAACAAGCGGTGGCGACTGTCAGGCTTTAAATGCAACAATGCGCGGTGTCGTAAAGGGGCTGAGTACCAATGCGGACGAGCTGGAAGTATATGGGTTCGCAAATGGATATAAAGGGCTTATTTATGGGGACTACAGAATGCTGACCAGCAAGGATTTTTCCGGGATTCTGACGAAAGGCGGGACTATATTAGGAACATCCAGACAGCCATTCAAGCTTATGCGCGTCCCGGATGAAAATGGACTGGACAAGGTAGAGGCGATGAAACAGACCTACTATAAACTTCGTCTGGACTGCCTGGTGATTCTGGGAGGAAATGGTACACAAAAGACAGCAAATCTTCTCCGTGAAGAAGGTTTGAATATCATACATCTCCCCAAGACGATTGATAATGATATCTGGGGAACAGACATGACTTTTGGCTTTCAAAGTGCTACAAATATTGCAACAGATGCCATTGACTGCATTCATACCACTGCGGCATCGCACAACCGTGTATTTATCGTAGAAGTTATGGGGCATAAGGTTGGATGGCTCACGCTGCATGCGGGTATTGCCGGCGGAGCAGATATTATTTTGCTGCCTGAGATCCCATACGATATTTCTAAGGTGATCGAAGCTATAGACAAACGTTCCAGAGATGGAAAGGGATTTACAATTCTGGCAGTTGCAGAAGGTGCTATTTCAAAAGAAGATGCCAAACTGTCCAAGAAAGAATTAAAAGAAAAATTAAAGAACAAGAGGCATCCGTCTGTATCATATGAAATTGCAGAGAAGATCCAGGCTGAAACAGGTATGGAGATTCGAATCACAGTTCCAGGACATACTCAGAGAGGCGGAAGTCCATGTCCTTATGACAGGGTTCTGTCTACCAGACTGGGCGCAGAAGCAGCACAGTGTATTCTGGATAAGGAATATGGCTGTATGGTTGGAATCGTAAATGGAAAAGCGAAGAAGATTCCACTGGAAGATGTAGCAGGTAAGTTAAAAATGGTATCGCCGGATGACCAGCTGATTAAGGAAGCAAAATTAATCGGCATTAGTTTTGGAGATTAATAGATTGGAGAGTAAAGCATGAGTTATACTGCTTTATACCGTAAATTCCGTCCGGATACTTTTGCGGATGTAAAAGGTCAGGACCATATAGTTACAACGCTGAAAAATCAAATTAAGGCAGATAGAATCGGGCATGCTTACCT
>NZ_JNGB01000171.1:0-7898 GCF_001029355.1 Robinsoniella sp. RHS | reverse complement strand
AAGTTGTACCACAAGGCCGGATTTGTTGAAAAATGTATTGAAGAGTGTGATGATATTACGCTTTGGTTCCACAATGGAAAATATGTGGTAAAGGCATTAGAGCTTAAGAGAAATTATGTTCCGCTGACTCCGGAACAGCAGACAATCTATGATAATCCCAGTGGAATTGTTGATATAAAGACGAAAGAAGAAACAGTGACAAAAGCAGTTCCTAAGTTAGAAAAGGAAATTCTGAAAGGGATGCCGGAGACACAAGAGGAAGCGTTGGCGGCTAATATAATTGCAGCTACGGAGCGGGAGATTGCAGCGTCTGTAGCAATGCATAAGCAAGAGTCAGACAACTATGGCAGACAAGATAATTATGCGGATGAAGAAGAGATGATTCGTCAGTATACACCTGTGAAAGAGGCACTTCAGGAAGAAAATAAAGGAAAACCAGAGTCAATTCAGGTACTTCCGGCATATAATACAGCAGATTTGCAAATGGAGCTGGCTAAAAATATGCGTGAAATTTTATCAGGAATTAAGAAGCCTAAAGAGGAAGACGAAGTGAATCCTGCTACCGTTATAGGAGATACCGCTGATGAAGAAGTTTCCGAAATGGAAGCGGAAGCACAGGAAGCTGTTTATTCGGAGGATCAGGAATTCAGAGGAATTTCTATCGATGATGTACTTACTTCTATGAGTGGTGTGGAAGACGACGAAGTATCGGATGAGGAAGATGCCGGGGACGAAGAGGCATATGATGAAGAAGATACGGAGGATTTGGATGACCTGGATGATATTGATTCGGAAGAATATTTTGATGAAGAACCGGAAGATGATTCAGCAGAAGAATTAGATGACGAAGAAGATCTGGATGACGGCATGGAAGATGAAGAGGATTTTGACGGGGAACTGGATGCAGAGGATATGGATGCAGACGAAGAACCGTTAGATGAAGAATCGTTAGATGAAGAACTGCCGGAATATGATGCAGATTTGGAATATGATCCGGAAGAAGAAGGTTCTGAGGAGCTGGATGAAGATGCAGAAGAATATGAGTATGAAGAGGAAGCGGAAGCAGACGCTGAATACGAATATGAGGAAGAACCGGAAGATGTAGTCGAATATGAATATGATGAAGATGCGGACGAAGGCATTGAATATCAGGATATAGAAGCAGCAGAAGCGCAAGAGCCTGTTTTGCCGGAAGTAGAGATGCCGGAAGAGATACAAATGCCGGAAGTAGAGATGCCGGAAGAGATACAAATGCCGGAAGAGATACAGATGCCGGATGAAATTCAAATACCGGAAGAGATAGAAATGCCGGAAACAGATGATCCCGGTGCTACGATTGATCTGTCAGCGGCCATTGAGGCGGCGGCAAATACGGCTCATCTTCATTCCGATATGACGAAGAAAGATCAGATGTTATCTGATGTGGAAGAAAGCGTACATAGAGTTGCATCAGATCCGATGTATCATCCCGCACCGGAACTGAATGCACATGTACCTATGACGCTTACACAGTCACAAAAGACGACGCTTGGATTCTTTGCATGGATAAAAGGGCTGGATGCTCAGCTTGCCCATGCTATCTCCAAAATCAGAGAAGGTAATTTCGGATCCGGTAATTCAAAGGTCGGAAATGTGGTGATAACAGGGGATGCAGGAAGCGGGAGAACGACCCTTGGCATTAACCTTGCGAAGGTAATCAGCCAGGAGAAACACCAGAGCTCAGCGAAGGTGGCTAAGATCTATGCGGAAGATTTTAATAAAAAGGATATACCGGCTACTATAGCGAAGATTGCAGGCGGCACGCTGATTATTGAGGAAGCCGGGGACCTGGATGAAAATGCAGTTGAGATGCTTGCTAAGGCTATGGAATTTAAGACAGACGGCCTCTTAGTTATTCTGGAAGACGAGAAGAGCTATGTGAGAGACCTGCTTGCACGTTATCCGGATCTGGCTTGTAAGTTTAATGTAAATATCACGATACCGATATTTACCAACGACGAGCTGGTGTATTTTGGAAAGACTTATGCCAATGACAAGGATTATCATATTGAAGAACCTGCTGTGGGACTTCTCTATGACCGGATCGGGGAAATTCAGTCGCCGGATCATGCGGTCACGGTAGCGGATGTCAAGGATATTGTAGACAAGGCGATTAAACGAGTTGACCGTATTGGTATGAGAAAATTATTCTCAAGCCTGTCAGGCAAACGGTTTGACGAGGAAGACAGAGTATTGCTTTGTGAGAAAGATTTTAGATAAATTTAAAAGTAAACAGATGAATTACCTGCGGGAAGGAGTTTCTGAAGAGAAGCTCCTTTTTGTTGACATTTTATATACCGAACGGTATAATAATAACATAAGGAGAATTGCAATGGATAATAAACAGTTGATTATGGAAGCTGCATTGGAGTTGTTTTACCACAAGGGCTATGATGCGGTGGGAATACAGGAGATTGTAGAAAAGGCAGGAATTACGAAACCTACGTTATATTATTATTTTGGAAGTAAATACGGGCTCCTGGAAAACTTGCTGAATACACAGTTTGAGGAATTCCGGGCACGTCTGGTGAAGGCGGCTGTATATAAAGGTGATCTTCCCATGACCCTTTATCATCTGGCTTCTGCATTTATTGATTATGCAATATCTCATAAGAAGACCTATATGCTGATGATGGCGCTGTTTTATTCTGCAAAGGACAACGACGCTTATCGCGCGGTTCAGCCGCTGCTGAGTGAGTTTTACCACATCATTGTGGATGTGTTTGAGCAGGCGGAAGGGCAGCTGGGAAATATGAGGGGGCGCCAACGGCAGTTTGCCATTGGATTTATTGGAATATTAAGCCATTATATTTTAGTGGTATGTGATCAGACAGAAATGGAAATCATTGTTAGTGACGACACCAAGCGAAGCCTGGTGCATCAGTTTATGTATGGAATATATTCGTAAAGGAGATTGACGGAAATGAGTAAATGGTATGAAGAGGCAGTATTTTATCATATGTATCCCCTGGGAATGACAGGGGCACCGAAAGAAAACAAAGAAAATGAAATAATTCACCGATTTGAGGAATTATTTGCCTGGTTGGCGCATATAAAAGAAATTGGGTGTACTGCAATTTATATAGGGCCGTTATTTGAATCTACCACACATGGTTATGATACAAAGGATTATAAAGTAGTCGACAGGCGCCTTGGTGACAACGAAGATTTTAAGAAATTTGTGGAGATGGCCCATGGAGAAGGAATCAAGGTGATTGTCGACGGGGTGTTCAACCATACGGGAAGGGAATTCTTTGCATTTCAGGATATTAAGCAGAACAGGGAGAATTCACCTTACCGGAACTGGTATAAGGGTATTAATTTTGGATGGAATACGCCATATAATGACGGTTTCGGATATGAAGCATGGAGAAACTGTTTTGAATTGGTGAATCTGAATCTGTGTGAAGGCGCGGTGCGGGATTATCTGCTGGACGTAATTCGTTTTTGGATTGAGGAATTTGATATTGACGGTATCCGTCTGGACTGTGCAGACTGTCTGGATTTTGACTTTATGAAAGAGATGCGCAGGGTTACGGCAGCTGAGAAAAAAGATTTCTGGCTGATGGGTGAAGTCATCCACGGAGATTACGGTAAATGGGCAAATGATGAAGTCTTACACGCTACTACCAATTATGAACTTCACAAGGGTTTGTATTCCGGGCATAATGATCATAATTATTTTGAAATTGCCCATACGGTCAAGCGTGAGTTCGATGAAAATGGCGGGATCTATAAGGGAAGAACACTGTATTCTTTTGTAGATAATCATGATGTGGACCGCATTATGAGCAAGCTGACGAATAAGGAACACATTAATCCGGTATATACGCTGCTCTATACGCTGCCGGGAATTCCCTCCATCTATTATGGATCTGAATGGGGAATTGAAGGTAAGAAAGAGGGCGGAAATGATGATCCGCTGAGACCGCATCTGGTACTGGAAGAATGTGAGAAGAATAATCAGCATCCTGAAATTATCAGGCATTTAAAAGAGCTTGGTGAAATCCGTAAAGGGAACCAGGCGCTTGCAGGCGGAAAATACAGGGAGCTGGCATTGACTAACCGCCAGTATGCTTTTGCCAGGATCTGGGAGAAGGAAGCGGTTATTGTTGCAGTTAATAATGATGAGAATGCAGCTGTGATGACTATATCATTGCCGGTGGAAGCAAAAAGCTGCATGGATGCTGTTACCGGAGAAGCAGTTGCGGCAGATGGCGGTAAGATTACGGTAGAATTAAAAGCGTGTGGAAGCGTAATTATAAAAATAAACCAGGGGTGAGAAGATGGCAGAGAAAAAGCAGGCCAAAGGAACAGCAAAGAAGGCTGAGAACAAAGGGCTTTTGTTTGGCGATTTAGACCAGTATCTGTTTGGTCAGGGAACACATTATGATATTTATAAAAAATTAGGAGCTCATCCACAGAAAATAGAGGGAAAAGACGGCGTTTATTTCGCCGTCTGGGCACCAAATGCCGCTGATGTGAGTGTTATCGGTGAATTTAACGGGTGGAGTGAAAAAGCACATCCTATGAAGCGTATAGACCCCATAGGAGTGTATGAGGCTTTCATACCTGAGGCGAATGTGGGCAATTTATATAAATATTATATTACTGCCAAAGATGGACGGGGATTATACAAAGCAGACCCATATGGAAATCAGGCGGAAGTGAGACCGGGAACGGCGTCCAGAATTGCGGAAATCAACAATTTCAAGTGGGGAGACTCGGGTTGGATTACAAAACGTGCACAGACGAATCAGGACGAGCAGCCGGTTTCCATTTATGAAGTGCATCCGGGATCCTGGAAAAAGCATCCCCTTAATGACGGAGATGAAGATGGATTTTATAATTATAAGGAGCTTGCCCATGCTCTGGTGGATTATATAAAAGAAATGGGATATACCCATGTAGAGCTCATGGGAATTGCAGAGCATCCGTTTGACGGCTCCTGGGGGTATCAGGTCACCGGCTATTATGCACCCACTTCCCGGTATGGAACGCCTGCAGATTTTATGTATTTTGTGAATTACATGCATAAAAATAAAATTGGTGTCATTCTGGACTGGGTTCCTGCACATTTTCCAAAGGATGCCCATGGACTTGCAGAGTTTGACGGAACCAGTACATACGAATATGCAGATCCCAAAAAAGGAGAACATCCGGATTGGGGAACGAAAGTCTTTGATTTTGGTAAAAGTGAAGTTAAAAATTTCCTGATTGCAAATGCACTTTTCTGGGTGGAGCAGTATCATGTTGACGGATTGCGGGTGGATGCAGTGGCATCGATTTTGTATCTGGACTATGGAAGAGAAAATGGTCAGTGGCTGCCAAATAAATTCGGTGGGAATAAAAACCTGGAGGCAATTGAGTTTTTTAAACATTTGAATACAGTTGTTCTGGGGCGTAATCATGGGACGCTTATGATTGCGGAGGAGTCGACGGCATGGCCGAAAGTAACCGGAAAAGCGGAAGAAGATGGACTGGCTTTTTCGATGAAATGGAATATGGGATGGATGAATGACTTCCTGGAATATATGAAGCTGGATCCTTATTTCAGACAGTATAATCATCATAAGATGACGTTTTCCATGACCTATGCCTATGCTGAGAAATATGTGCTGGTGCTGTCCCACGACGAGGTGGTACATTTAAAATGCTCTATGATCAGCAAAATGCCGGGACAGTATGATGATAAGTTTGCAAATTTGAAAGCAGCTTATTCGTTTATGATCGGGCATCCGGGTAAGAAGCTTTTGTTTATGGGTCAGGAATTTGCACAGTTCCAGGAATGGAGTGAGGCAAGAGAACTGGATTGGTACCTGCTGGGTGAAGAGAGACATGCCCAGATGCAGCATTTTGTAAAAACGCTGCTCCATCTCTATAAAAAGACGCCTGCGCTGTATGACCATGATTATGATCCGGATGGTTTTGAGTGGGTGAATGCAAATGATAATGAAAGAAGTATCTTTAGTTTTATCCGGCACTCACAAAATGGAAAAAGCAATCTGTTGTTTGTAATTAATTTCACACCGGTGGAGAGAAAAGATTACCGGGTGGGAGTGCCCAGAAGAAAACAGTATAAGCTGATTCTGGACAGCAATGCCAAGGAGTTTGGCGGAACCGGTAAAATTCAGCCCGAGACCTTTAAGGCGGTTAAGAAAGAATGTGACGGTATGCCGTATTCCTTTGGATATGAACTGCCGGCCTATGGAGTGGCGGTGTTTAAATTCTAAAGGGAAGTAATCGGTTCCTGGTGAAAAGGCTTGTATATTAAAAAATCAGGGGTGAAATCCATACGAAAGGATTTCACCCCTGATTTTTTTAATATCCCAGGATTTGGAGGCTGTTTATTATCTGGCGGATGAAATCAGAGGGACATTTCTGTGCATGCAATAGGAACTGCCAATAGAGTAAATCCCTTTGGTTCAGGTGTAACGTTTTATCACTTGAATTTAAAGAGTATTTAGTGTTATACTTAAAAGAAGTAGGAGTTTTAGTTAAAAGTTTTACTAAAAGTTTATTCCTAAAATATATCACAGGGGAGGAATATAAAGTTATGGCAACCATTAAAGAAGTGGCAAAAGAATGCGGGGTTTCAATTGCTACGGTTTCTAATATTCTGAATGGGAAGGGACGGGTTGGAGAAGAAACGAAGGAGCGCATTCTAAAGACGGCAAAAGAAATGGGTTATGTGCCAAATATGATGGCGCGGAATCTCAAACAGCGAAACTCCAGAACAATTGGAATCATAACAGAGGATCTGACGGTATTTAACTGTGTGGAGATCGTGGATGGCATTAATGAATATCTGGAAGAGAAGGATTATACGTTTCTTCTCGGGAACTTAAGGCTGTATAAGAAATATGACAATGCTTTTTACCATCATGAGGATTATAAAAAGCAGGTGGAAGAGGAATTCCTGATTATGCAGAGTAAACAAGTGGAGGGGATCATCTATATCGGCGCCCACTGCCGTGAAATTAAAAGTATTCCGGGAGGGCTTAAATGTCCATTGGTTGTGGCATACGGATTTGCAGGTGACCAGCGGATTCCATCTGTTGTATTTGATGATGAGCAGGCAGCGTATGAAGCAACCATGGAACTGATCAGGGGAGGTCATGAACGGATCGGGGTCATATCCGGTGACAAGGACAGTCTTCATACCTTTGGCAGAATGGTTGGACACCAGAAAGCATTATATGAAAATAAACTTTTATTTAACCCTGGGCTGAATGTAACCGGAAACTGGCTGAGAAGTATGGGATATGAGGCGTGCGGGCAACTGATGAAGGAAAAAGTCACGGCTATTTTTGCCATGAGTGATGTAATGGCATTGGGGGTCTATGATTATGCGAATGATCATGGTTTGGAGATTGGGAAGGATATTGCATTAATTGGGTTCGATGACAGGCAGTTCAGCACCGCATTCAAACCGGCACTTACAACAATGGCTCTGCCGCTTCACGAAATTGGTAAAAAGGCAGCAGAAATTGTGGTGGACGAGGTGGAGGGAACGTTGGATGCAAACCAGAGTTATCCCTACAAGATCAGGTGTAAATTGAAGAGAAGACAGTCTGTGGATAAAATGATCTGTAGATAAAATGATCTGTAGATAAAATGATCTGTAGATAAAATGATCTGTAGATAAAATGATCTGTAGATAAAATGATCTGTAGATAAAAGGATCTGTAGATAAAAGGATCTGTAGATAAAATGATCTGTAGATAAAAGGATCTGTAGATAAAATGATCTGTAGATAAAATGATCTGTAGATAAAATGATCTGTAGATAAAAGGATCTGTAGATAAAATGATCTGTAGATAAAAGGATCTGTAGATAAAATGATCTGTAGATAAAAG
>NZ_JNGB01000251.1:0-2305 GCF_001029355.1 Robinsoniella sp. RHS | reverse complement strand
TAAAATGATCTGTAGATAAAAGGATCTGTAGATAAAATGATCTGTAGATAAAATGATCTGTAGATAAAATGATCTGTAGATAAAAGGATCTGTAGATAAAATGATCTGTAGATAAAAGGATCTGTAGATAAAATGATCTGTAGATAAAATGATCTGTAGATAAAAGGATCTGTAGATAAAAGGATCTGTGGATAAAAGGATCTGTGGATAAAATGACCTGTAGATAAAATGATCTATGGATAAAACAATCAATGGATAAAACAATCCGAGGATAAAAGGATTATTAGACAAAACTATCTTTAGATAAAACGATTAATCGTAAGGAGAATGATATTTAATAGACACATCAGCATATATAATATATAAAATATTCACATATAGACGTTAATATGTACATGTAATTTAGCATGTACATATTTTTTTTGTCATTTTTGTGAAAAAAGGTATTGCATTATTTTGGAAACTGTAGTATAGTATCGATATCAGATAAAACGTTTAATCAAACCCGCAGGACAAAGCGCTGGTATCGATAAGAAACGGACGGAGGCATTTATGGAAAAACTAACCTTAGTTCAACTAAACCGTACGAAGATACGGGATTCCTATTGGGATAGATATATAGACCTGGTAAAAAGTACGATTATCCCATATCAGTGGAATATTCTGAATGATAAAATACCGGGTGCCCAGACAAGCCATGGGTTAATGAATTTTAAAATTGCAGCAAAAAGAGAGACCGGTGAATTCTACGGAGTGGTGTTTCAGGATACCGATGTAGCAAAGTGGTTGGAAGCAGTTGCACTTTCACTGGCATCTCACACAGATAAAGAACTGGAAAATACAGCAGATGAAGTAATTGATCTGATTGAAGCGGCGCAACAGCCGGATGGCTATATCAATACATATTTTACAATTAAAGAACCGGAAAAACGCTGGAGTAACCTGGAAGAAGGTCATGAGTTATATACGGCAGGACATCTGATGGAAGCGGCGGTTGCTTATTACAATGCTACCGGTAAACGAAAGTTTTTAGACTGTATTTGCAAATTTGCTGATCTGATCTGCACAGTGTTTTCTAATGAAAATAACAAAGATGGTTATCCCGGACATCAGGAAGTGGAAATTGGCCTTGTGAAGTTATATGAAGTGACCGGAAATCGAACCTATCTTGCACAGGCGAAAGAATTTCTGGAGCGCAGGGGCAGGGAGCCCAATTATTTCCTGGAGGAAGAAAAAAGACCGGATTATAAGAGGATTTTCCCAGAATTTGAAAATTACCTGCCTCTTTATTCCCAGTCACACAAGCCGGTCCGGGAGCAGGATACAGCAGAGGGGCATGCAGTCCGGGCGGTGTATATGTACTGTGCTATGGCGGATGTGGCGTATGAATATCAGGATAAAGAGCTGCTTCAGGTCTGTGAGAATTTATGGAATGACATTTCTTATAAAAAAATGTATATCACGGGAAGTATAGGGAGTTCCGGGTTACTGGAACGTTTTACCACAGGATATGATCTTCCTAACAACCGCAATTACTCAGAAACATGCGCCTCTATTGGACTGGCACTCTTTGGAAGAAGAATGGCACAGATCACAAGGGATGCAAAATATATGGAAGTGGTGGAACGTGCACTGTATAATACACTTTTATCCGGTGTGGCAATGGATGGACAGAGTTTTTTCTATGTTAATCCGCTGGAGGTATGGCCGGATAATTGTATGCCAAGAACTTCCATGGAGCATGTAAAGCCTGTTCGTCAAAAATGGTTTGGCGTTGCATGCTGTCCGCCAAATATAGCCAGAACCTTGGCATCCATTGGAGAATACATTTATTTTTATGATAAATCTTCTATCTGGATCAACCTGTTTATCTCAAGTGAGACAGTGGTTGAGATAGAAGGACACCCGGTTCACCTGAGTCAGAAGACAGCATTTCCCAATGATGGAAAGATAGAAATTACGATTGAGAATGAAGATGAAGCGGAATTTGAGTTGGCTATTCGGATACCTGAATACGTGAAAGAGTATGGTCTTATACTGGATGGAAAGGCAATTTATCCGGAAGTTCAGAAAGGCTATGCAAAAGTAATGATTTCAGGAAAAAATCCTTCGCTGGTTTATAAATTTGCACTAGTTCCCAGAATATTGCGTGCCAATCCCCTGGTTAAAGAAGATGTGGGCAAAGTTGCAATCATGAAGGGTCCGGTTGTGTATTGCCTGGAAGAAGTGGATAATGGTAAAAATCTTCCGGCAATATTTTTGGATCCGGAGCAGGAACTGCAGGAGAGTTATGAAGAAAATTTAT
>NZ_JNGB01000170.1:0-4515 GCF_001029355.1 Robinsoniella sp. RHS | reverse complement strand
TCTCAGGCCGGCTACTGATCGTCGCCTTGGTAAGCCGTTACCTTACCAACTAGCTAATCAGACGCGGGTCCATCTCATACCACCGGAGTTTTTCACACTGTGCCATGCAGCACTGTGCGCTTATGCGGTATTAGCAGACATTTCTGTCTGTTATCCCCCTGTATGAGGCAGGTCACCCACGCGTTACTCACCCGTCCGCCGCTCAGTCATCAAAACTTCATTCCGAAGAAATCTGTTTTAATGCTTCGCTCGACTTGCATGTGTTAAGCACGCCGCCAGCGTTCATCCTGAGCCAGGATCAAACTCTCAAATAAAGTTTTGATCTTAGTTCAAAAATCAACTACTAGCTAATTTTATCCCTTTATTACTGTTTTAAGGTTGTATCATTTCTGATACGGTTCTTAATTTTGAAATCTCTTTTAATAGAATCTTTCAAGGTTGTTTCACTGTTCAATTATCAAGGTTCTGTTTGCTTTTCTTTGCTGTTGTACTCTTTAGCGCAACTTCTATATCTTATCACACTGCCAAGTGTTTGTCAACAACTTTTTTAAAAAGTTTTTTGTGATGTTTTCTTTGCTGTTTTGACAGCTTTTATAGTTTATCACTTAGCTTACATATTGTCAAGCACTTTTTTACATTTTTTTACAAATGTTTTTGTACCATATTACTGTTTCCATCTTTTAAGATTTTAAACAGTGTTAGAAATAAATTAGCGGAGAAAGAGGGATTTGAACCCTCGCGCCGCGCAAACGACCTACACCCTTAGCAGGGGCGCCTCTTCAGCCACTTGAGTATTTCTCCTGAATCATTATTTCCTATATAATACTGCTTGTCACCTATTGTGGTGACGCACAAGTTATTATACTAAAGGGACTTCTATTTGTCAATCACTTTTTTTAAAAAAGTTTTATTCATTATCTTTAATCGTTTTTTCTATTCTATTTTTTACTAAAGTGGCTATTTCGGTGGACTTTAGCTCTTTGTAATCTTCATAATATATTGGGCTTAAATAGTGAACCTGTACGGTGATCCTTTTTATAGAATGAGTATCAAAGGATTTATAAGAGTCTATTAGCGCTACAGGAACAATGGGGCATTTTGCTTTTATTGCAGATTTAAAACTGCCGCCCTTGAAATCCAGCAGATCATTAGGATGCTTTGTTCTTGTTCCTTCTGCAAATATAACGTAATTTCTACCCTCCATTACTTCCCTGGTAACATCCATAATTACCCGCATAGACTGCTTGATGTCTTCTCTGTCAATTGCTTTTGCACGCATAATTGCAAACACCTGCTTCAGGAAGGGTACATTTGCTACTTCCTTTTTCATGACAACTGACAGCGGATGGCTGCTGCTTTCCACTAATGCCAGTACATCGAATAAACCCTGATGGTTTGGAAATAGTACGAAGCCTTTTTTTTCCGGCAGATTCTCTTCTCCGGTTGTCTGAATGGTAACTCTTCCTCCTTTGTTTGCATTGATCGTTATCTTTCTTAATAATGCAAACCTTTCCTCCTCCGTATGCTTATCATTCTCTTTTGCATATGAAATCAGCTGGCATGCCCAATAAGGTACAAACAATATATTTCGTAAAACCATCAAAATTATTCTTTCCACTAATTTATCAGCTCTCTTTCTTATATTGTTTTATTGCGCTCTCATAGAGATTGTTACCTTTGCAGTCTGCAACTACGATAACCGGAAAATTCTCTACTTCCAATTCTCTTATTGCTTCTGTGCCAAGATCATCATATGCAATTATCGTTGATTTTTTAATTCTTTGAGATAACAATGCACCAGCTCCCCCTACTGCGGCAAAGTAAACGGCATTATTTCTTTTAATTGCAGCCAGAACTTCCGGTGTCCTTTTCCCTTTGCCTATCATACCACGCAGACCCAGATCCAGCAGTTTCGGCGCATACTTATCCATCCTGCTGGCAGTTGTGGGACCCGCCGATCCTATTGGACGTCCTTCCCTTGCCGGAGATGGCCCCATATAATAGATGATATTATTCTTTACATCTATAGGAAGTGTCTCATTTTTATCTAAAGCTTCCTGCATTCTTTTGTGGGCAGCATCTCTTGCTGTGTATATTTTCCCCGTTATATAAACATAATCGCCGGCTTGCAGTCCTTTTGCATCTTCCTCACTTATTGGTGCATTTATATATTTATCCATACTTATTCCCATTAAGTATTACAGGCAAGCCTGTAATACTGCCACAATCAAACAGGTTGAAAGAATCACATCGTGGCATCCTTTCTGCATCATAATTTTCTTTCAACCTTTCCCTCCAGTGCCGCACTGTTTCTTATATTATATCTATTTTATATTTCCCTTACACTATGCCTGTTAACATGGCAGCAAATATTTACGCCAACGGGAAGTCCCGCAATGTGGGTAGGATATGTATTAATATTTACGGCAAGAGCAGTTACTCTTCCTCCCAGACCGCCTGGTCCGATTCCAAGACCATTTATTTTATCCAATAACTCAATTTCCAGTTCTTTTACATATTCTACTTCTGAATGGGAACCCGCTTCCCTGGTTAGTGCTTTCTTAGCCATAACCGCACATTTTTCGAATGTACCTCCGATGCCAACACCTACGACCATTGGCGGACATGCGTTAGGACCTGCATCTTTTACTGCAGTTAATACTGCATTCTTTACGCCTTCTATACCATCAGCCGGCTTCAGCATAAATACACGGCTCATATTTTCACTTCCAAACCCCTTTGGCGCTACAGTAATCCTTACTTTATCGCCGGGAACTATTTCATAATGAATGATTGCAGGTGTGTTGTCTTTGGTATTTTCCCGTATGATGGGATCATTTACTACTGATTTTCTTAAAAACCCATCTACATAGCCCTGACGTACGCCTTCATTAACAGCATCTTCCACACTTCCGCCTTCAAAATGTACTTCCTGCCCTACTTCCAGAAATATAACTGCCATACCTGTATCCTGGCAGATGGGTATCATATCTTTTCCTGCTATTTCCAGGTTCTCCTGCAGCTGGCATAAAATCTGCCTGCCCAGATCAGATTCTTCTATATCTACAGCCTTTTTCATTACCTTATCCATATCTTTGGATAAATAATGATTTGCCTCTATGCACATCTCTTTTATATTTTCCGTTAACTTGTCCACATGAATTGTACGAATCATGGTATAACCTCCTAGATTTATTCTTATCTTCTATAATATAGTATTCAAATCTCAACTTCAATATAAAAATGGATTTTCAGAAAAAACCCAGGAAAAAATGCAAATAGTACGTTTCGATTCTGGTATATCCGACCCAATTCCGGCTTTGCCTATGAACATTCCGAAATCAGGAATGTGGTAATAGGGCAGTCCCCTATTGAAGATGTAATTTCTGCTTTATATGGAAGCTGGATGTAATATATTTTTCAAACATATTTTAAAAGGTTTTCCTATACTCCAACTTGTTATTTGAGTGATCCTATGATATGATTTTAACTAGAGGACTAGATTACAGACAATACTTTTACAACTGCTTGGGAGAACTTTATGAACGATAAGAAACGCAGTTTATCTTATATTATAATGCTAATTATCTGTTTTCTTTTTTTAATTTTGGGCTGCATCTTCGTATATTTTATGATGCGTCAGAATGAAAAGAACGATTTGAACAATTTGTATGACCTGGCGGCTCAGGAGAAGACAATGATCTTAAAACAGATAAATGGTGACTGGGAAACTTTATCGGGTATATCTATCTGTCTTGGTGATCTGAACATCACTGAGACAGATCAGCTTACACCCATTTTAACAACGATTAATAATGCTAATACTTTTATCCGCATGGGTTTTATTAACACAGAAGGTATTGGGGATCTCATAGACATTAATGGGAATACATATGAGCATGTGGACTTTTCCAATGATTCTTTTTTTCAGGAAGCTCTGGCCGGGCATAACTCTATTTCTGAGGCCATCGAAGATCCATATTCAATCGGGTATATTAATTATTACGGTGTTCCTGTTTATCAGTCTGAAAAAGTGATTGGTGTTTTATGTGCGGTTAACAGCACTGATATTCTCCGCAACATCGTGGATGCAACCCTGATCCAGGGCGGTGGATTTTCAAATATTCTGAAAAGCAATGGTCAATATATTATCAGGTCGGCACATCACTACAATGTGGACAACATATATAAATTGGCGGATTTGGGAGATTTCTCGAAAGAAGCATATGCCAATATTCTGTCGGATTTTGCTGCAGGATCTGAAAATACGGTTCGCTATAACTACAAAGGAAATAAATACTGGGCTGTCTATATACCCGTTGACGTCAATGACTGGTATATTATAAGTATCGTACCGGAATCTATCATAAATGGCAATTACAATTATACTCTGGGTGTTATTCTTATCGTAAGTTCTGCTTTTATTATATCTATGGTTTTTGCTTACCGTATGAATCAGATGACCAGGAAAAACAAAGAACATCTGGAACAGCTTGCCTATTCCGATCCGATTAC
>NZ_JNGB01000250.1:0-1457 GCF_001029355.1 Robinsoniella sp. RHS | reverse complement strand
CCTGCTCACTTGCCAGCTCATACATTTCCTGCGTAAACACCGGGTCTTGGACTGAAATGCTACAGCCTGTGCTCCTGAATATATGGCAAACACCACACTGTCCCGCAGTGTGGTTGACTCCCAGCTCTGCAGTGTCTGATTCTCCACATTAATATGATACTGTTGCGCCGCCTCTGCAGTGCTTTTGCGCAGATGCTGGTAAATAAGATCGTTATCCTTGCTGATGACGATCATTCGGCTGCCATGCTGTCTATCCGTCACCTCCGCCTGTCCGACGGAACTAAACAGAAACAGCTGTATGTACAGAACCACCATTAAAACCAGAAAACCAATAGAAACCAACATATATTTTCTGCTCATATTCTCTCCTGTCTATTGCACCCATGCTGCTATACTTGTACTCTTGAATCACTTTATCACATTATATCTAAATAAAGGTACTGGAAAATTTTTACTTTTTAAGCTAATAAAGTTTTATCTGAAAAGACCGTAACAAATTTGTTTTCGTTACGGTGTGCTGAGTTGATACTATTTATTCTTTATAGTAATTTTGCAGATCTTCCATAACCTCAACCTCTCTCTTCGGTGGCATATTATACAAAATTTTAGTAATTTACTCTGTAATTTTAACAAATAGTCCAATCTCTACGCAAGGGAATCTTTTGCCCCTAATCTGGAAGTTATTGCGGTTAATATAAGATTCAGCTTTTCAAAAGCTGCTTTTCCTCTGTAGTATACATGTTTTGTATACCATGACAGAAAAATAACAGGGCAGCTAATCCGTTATTCAGAATTAGCTGCCCTGCCAGGCAGATACACTATTATTTTACAATTTTACTGTTCGAACCTTCGAATAATTTCCATATACTTTAGTATCTCCAACCTTCTTGTATCCACGCATCTTAAACTGGTAAGTCTTACCCTTTTTCAGTTTTGTCTTTGTATATGCAGTACGTGCTGCAGATGCGTTTTTAATCCTGGTAAAGCCACCTTTTCCGGTCTTCATATAAATGGCAAATCCATCTGCCTTTGTTCCCTTTTTCCAGGAAAGCTTCACGCTTGTTTTAGAAGCTGCTTTAGCAGAGAGTACCGGTTTTTTCGGTGTCGTTGCTGTCTTTAAGTATTTTGAATATTTACCGAACAGCTTTTTACTTCCGGATAACGTATATGCCCTTACCCTGTATTTGTAAATCGTTCCGGCGCTTAAGCCTTTTACCGTATAACTTGTCTGGCCTGTGGTTTTTACTACGTACCATTTGTTTTTATCCGGATTATAGCGGCTTAATTCGTAGCCTTTTGCACCGCTGGTTTTATTCCAGGTTATTTTCATCTGGTTTGTTTTCAGATTAGATGCTTTTAATCCGCTTACTTTTTTCGGCGCCGTAATCTTTTTGAATTTAGCTGTATAAGTTACGTTTTCATAAACCGTTACCGTATACTTTGCGGTTGTGGATACT
>NZ_JNGB01000169.1:0-6565 GCF_001029355.1 Robinsoniella sp. RHS | reverse complement strand
AAAAGATGATTGGAAAGGAAGGTAAATGTATGAAGAAGAAGCAGTTATGGAAAAAGATTCTGCCGGTGTTTTTATGTACCTGTCTGGCGGTTCAGCCGGTTATGCCGGCAAACGCAGCAGGGGGCGCTGATGAGAAAAAGTCCGTATCCACAGCTGACCTGAGTGGACCGGAGGGCACTGATGGATTATACCAAAAGGATTTTTCAAAAGATAGTATCGACGGGTTTACGGTTAAAAGCGGGACGGGCACATTGACTCAGGGGGATGGAAAACTTCAGGTACCTGCAAGTGGTACAAAACTGGTAATCGATGAGAACTCGCCGGAACTTAAAAATACGGAGGTAGAATTTGAAATTGACCCTGCAAATAATAATGGAAACTTTTATGCAGTTGTACGGTATGCAGGACCCGATTCCTATACGGTAATTGGTAATGGCGGCGTTGGAGGGAATACATCGCCCTGGTATCTGAAAACCAGCGGCGGTCGTACCGTGTCGCTTTTATCCAGCGGCAACACTTACGGGGATGGTCAGAGGCTTTATGCAAAACGTCTGAAACCTTATAAGCTTCGCGTAAGGGTTGTTGAAAAGGTTGTTACGGTATTTTTGGATGATGCAGAGATCTTTAATGGTGAAGTACCGGAAATTACCATGGATACCGGAAAGTCCGGCATGTATTTTGAAGGTTCCGGCGGCGGTATCCGGAAATTTTCCGTGTCTTCCTCAAATACTATTGAACCTGTAACAGGCAGTATTACGGAAAAAGAAATTTCTTCAGACCAGATGTCAGTAAAAGTTGATGCTGATTTTCCAAGAGTAATCAGCTATAACCTGGACGGCAAGGTTATGCAGGGACAGGAAGTTCCGTACCATGCCCTGGAGATTAATAATAAGGCATATGTACCTGCCGTGACTTCAAACATTGAGGGAAACAAGGCAACGTACCATATGGAAGCAGGCAGCATGTCTTTTGATACCGTGTTGACGGTGAGGGATAATGTAATGGTGATGACCCTGGAAAACATATCTGATGGGATTAAAACCATTCATTTTCCAAAACACAGCCTGGTATCTGTAAGCAGTGATCAGGCAGGTGCAGCACTGACTGTGAATGATAACAGAACCCAGAGCAGTATAGACCTGACAGCAAATCCTGCAGAGGATCCGGCATACAAGACAGCAGTTATTACGGTTGTAAATAATAATGAGCTGGCGGCATCTATCCGGAACGATTCTTCAAAAGATTACAGCGGCGTGGCTTACCAGACGATGAAAAACGGTGACCACTATACAACAGGGCTGTGGACAAATGAGTTTCTGGTGAAAGGTTTGGATGACAAAGATTTTGAGAAGCCTTATACGGCGGTTGCGATTACGGCGGACCGGAATGCAGATGGTGCGATTGACTTTCAGGATGGTACAATTGCGTATAGGGATGACTGCTATGCGGATGAATCAGATCTGAAGATTCCGGGGGCAGAAGATGTTATGCAGTCCTACACCAGCGTGGCAATGAACGTGGGCAGTGCAGCACAATATCCGTTCCTGCGTATTTTAGATAATGTTAAGAAGTTTAATCTGGGAACAGATGGATTTGAACAGATGATTATCCTGAAGGGATATCAGGGGGAAGGGCATGATGCAAGCCATCCTGACTTTGCAAACTATAATAACCGTGCAGGAGGTCTGGAAGACTTTAACACCATGCTGTCTGAAGGTGAGAAATATAATGCAAACTTTGGTGTGCATATCAACCATACGGAGATGTACCCGGAAGCGGGCCAGTATGCAGTAAATGAACTGAATACCGGAGTAGGTGCATGGAACTGGTATGACTCCGCAGTAAATATGATTCGTGAAAACGATATATTAATGGATGGAAGTACGATTCCGGGAGGCAATATGGAGCAGAGGCTTCAGCAGCTTAATTCAGATACAAACGGAAAACTGAAACTGATCTATGTTGATACTTATTTTGATAACCGCTGGACGTCGTACCGTCTGCAAAAAGCAATCAACGAACTGACTGACCAGGGAATAGCGGCAGCGACAGAGTATCCTGAGAAAATGACAGGAAGGAGTGCCTGGGCACACCATATTAACAGTACTTATTCGGGTGCGGGGAATATGGTACGTTTTGTCTACAACGGACAGAAAGATATTTTCGGACAAACAAGCCTGTTCCGCGGCGAGGGCGGACGTGTCAATGGTTTTAACGGCTGGCAGGGAGCAGATGATTACTATGCAACCATGAGAGATTTCTTTACGAATTTGTTGCCGAACCGTTTTCTGGCCCAGTATCCGATCAGCCAGTGGACCAATAATAATAAAGCGGTTTTAGGCAGGAACAATGAAGTTGTGACAGAAATGAGAAACGGTAAGAATGTGATCAGCCTGAATGGAAATGAAGTGGCAATTGGCAATCAGATCTTCATCCCATGGACGATTGACGGACAGGACAAGATCTACCATTATAATGAAGCCGGAGGGGAAACAACCTGGACACTTCCGGAAGACTGGAATTACACTACGGTAAAACTATACAAACTGACATCTACCGGAAAAACAGATGAACAGATCATCAATGTGGCAAACGGTGCTGTCACCATCACGGCAGATGCAAGGCAGGGATACGTGGTATATCCGGGAAGTGCAGCAGCAGACATACCGGATATGGCATCTTATGACTGGAGCACAGGCAGCCTGGTAAAGGATATGGGATTTGACAGTCATACTTTCGAAAATGGTTGGACAAATATCAATAATAATCCAAATGTTACATTTACAGATACCAGTATCGGAAATACAATGATTCAGATTAAAGGCAGTGAAGAAGGCGGAATCGAACAGGAGATGAACGGGCTTACCGGTGGGCAGAGCTACTCCGCGTCTGCTTGGATCCGCACGGCAGCCGGAAGAAAAGTACATATATCAGTAGAAGATCAAAATGGCAGGGAACTGGCAGCAAACTATATTGATAGTTCTAATGTAATATATGGTGTTCACCATACAGATAAATACAAAGAATATTTCCAGAGAGTAAAACTTACCTTTACTGAACCACAGGGGCAGACATCGGCAGTCATAAAGATCAAGGCTGATGCAGGCAGCGAGGATGCCGTGGCAACTATCGATGATGTACGCGTGATACCAGTCGGTCTGACAGATCAGGGAAGCCATTATTTCTTTGAAGATTTTGAAAATGTAGACCAGGAATACGGGCCGTTTGTGTCAACGGAGTCAGACCAGAGTCACTTATCTGAAATAAATACGGTTAACCCTGCATTAACAGATGATGTAATTGAAGGACGCTACTCATTAAAAGTCCGCAATGGTGATTATATGAGGACACTTTCCCATCGTGTCCGCTTAAAACCAAATACAGCTTATACGGTAGGCATCGATTATAAGGCGAAGGCACAAAATGCAGTTGTCCTTGGGGTGAAATCCGACAAGGCACTGGCAGCAGAAGATACAAAAAATGCAACGCTGATACTCAAACCATTGAGCGGTACCGGATACGGGCAGAAGGAAAGAGTAAAAGTAACTTTTACAACCGGTAACTATGATGATTATTATATTGACCTTACAAAACAGAGCGCTTCCGAATATATCTTTGATAATTTCTATGTAGACGAAGGGAAAGCAGCAGATATTCAGGAGTACACATTAAGCTTTGCACCTGGTGAAGGAACTGTGACAGGGACAAACCCGGAAGCAGTCACAGCATCAGAAGGTACGGCAATTGTATTGCCAAAGAATCCTTACACCAGAAAGGATTATAACTTTGTCGGATGGAATGACGGTAATAAAACATACGAAGCCGGTGATACCTACAGTATGCCGGGACGTAATACTACGTTGACCGCTATGTGGGAAGAAGGCGGAATTACTTATACAAAAATTCCAAGTGACGAATTAACAGCTGTTGCAGAAAGTCAGGAGAACAATACTCCGGGAGCGGGAGATGGACCAGGCAGCAATGCAGTGGATGGAAATGAAGATACAATCTGGCATACTGCGTATGGTCATGCACCACAGGCAGATATTCCAAATGACCGTTATAATGGAATTACCATTGATCTGGGCGGGACGTATGATATCGGTAAACTTGAATATGTTCCAAGAAAAAATGGTCCAAATGGAATTATTACAGGATATAAATTATACTACAGTGAAGCTGAAACGGGAACATATGAAGAGGGTGCATTTACGGAAGTTCCGGGAGGAAGCGGTACCTGGGCAGCAGATGCTTCTAAGAAAACCGCAAAGTTCTCTGTGGTGACTGCACGCAGGCTGATGCTTCGTGCTACGCAGGCTGGAGGTGGATTTGTCTCAGCTGCTGAACTCTATGTATATCAGGCACAGAAAAATGATTATGAATATGAAAAGGTGGAAGTAAAAGCAGCAGCGGCAGAAAGTACACAGCCCGGATATCCAATTACCAACATGCTGGCAGATAATGATTCGATCTATCACAGCAGTTGGAGCGGCGGAATCAATATGGCACAGGGAATTAACAATAAGCTGACCTTTGATTTTGGGGATATCTGTAAAATTGGCAAGCTGGAATATCGTCCAAGGCAGGACGGAACGAATGGAATTATCAAGGAATTTAAGCTGTACTACAGTACCACGGCAGATCAGGATGACTGGCAGGAAGTTCCGCAAGGACATATTGTATGGGCTGCAGATAAAGAGAAGAAGACAGCTGCATTTGCGCCGGTAGATGCCAGAAGGCTGCAGATGAGAGTGCTCCATTCTATGGAAAATGTAGCCTATCCGGATGCAGATCCAGCAGATAAATATATCTCCGGACAGTATATGGCATTCTACAAAGCGGTGGAAATGGAAGAGCCGGGTGATGACAGCCTGGTTATTACACCGGGTTCATGCGGGTGTACTTTCAGCGGCCTGGTTTTCGACAACCGCAAGATTGTTATACCGAAAAATGCAGACCAGATTACAGTAAACTTGTCCGCAGAAGGAATGCTCGTACCGTGTGAGACACCAGGCCATGACCAGGAGGACATCAGCTACTCCTTTGAAATTGCAGAAGGAGCTGCAGGTGCAACCATATCCGGAACAGAGCTTCGAGTTGGCTCTGCAGGCATTATAAAAGTACGTGCTATCGCAGAAGTAAACGGTGCAAAAGCAGTTCGCACATCCGTATTTACCATAGTGAAAGGTGAATATACAGTGACTGCACAGGCAGACCCGGCAGAGGGCGGAACTGTGAAAGGGACTACAGATGTGGAAGCGGGCGGAACTGCGGTATTGACGGCAGAAGCCAACGAAGGATACACATTTGGAGGATGGTATCTTGGGGAAGAAAAGGTAGGCGAGGAACCTGCTATCACTACGCCGGAGATCACAGAGGACACCGTCTATACAGCTAAGTTTATAAAAGACTTAAAAGACGTAACAATTACAGCCCGTTCGGAAGATGAAGCAGCAGGAAGCGTATCCGGCGGCGGTACAGTTAAGGAAGGGGAAAAAGTCACCCTTACCGCCAAGGCAAATGAGGGTTATACCTTCGAGGGCTGGTATCTGGAAGGCGTAAAAGTATCCGGTGAATCCGTATATGAAATTGAAGCGGCAGAAGATGCAGAGTATATTGCCAGATTTATAAAAAATGCACCTGCCAGGGTAACCATTACCGTACAGTCTGAAGATGAAACGGCAGGAACGGTATCCGGCGGCGGAAGTGTAAACGTTGGTGAGACAGTAACCATAACTGCCACAGCCAATGAAGGCTACACATTTGAAGGCTGGTATCTGGGAGAAACAAAAGTATCTGACCAGGCAGAATATAAAATAGAAGCAACAGAGGATGCCGCATACATTGCACGGTTTACGAAAAATGCGGTACAGCAGGTGACGGTTACCGCTGAAGCAACAGAAGGCGGAACGGCAGAAGGGACTGCAACGGTAGATATTGGAACAACGGTAAAACTTATTGCAGCAGCGAACGAAGGCTATGTATTCGAAGGCTGGTACCTGGATAATGTCAGGGTATCCGAAAATGCAGAGTATGAAGTGGTAGCAAAAGAGGATACCACCTATGTTGCGCGGTTCACAAAAGCAGAAGAGCCACAGCCGGAAATGGTGAACATTACCGTACAGTCAGCAGATGAAACGGCAGGAACCGTAAGCGGCAGCGGAACCGTTAAGAAAGGTGAAGAATTTACCATAACGGCATTTCCAAATGAAGGCTACACATTTGAAGGCTGGTATCTGAATGATGAAAAAGTATCGGATCAGGCAAGCCTGACCTTGAAGGCAGAAACAGATGCTGTGTATACAGCACGATTTGAAGAAAAGCCAAAAGAAATGATCACGATTCAGGCAGTGGCAGAAGCCGGAGGAACCGTAACCGGCAGCGTGACCGCAGAATATGGAAGTGCGGTAACCATTAAGGCATATCCGCAGGAAGGCTATGTATTTGAAGGCTGGTATATAGGGGATATGAAAGTATCATCACAACCGGAATATACAATAAATGCTTTACAGAACACCGTATATACCGCAAAATTTGTTAAGAAAGAAGCGCCGAAGCCACAAAA
>NZ_JNGB01000017.1:0-32179 GCF_001029355.1 Robinsoniella sp. RHS | reverse complement strand
GAAAGCTTCTCTATTTCCTGCTCATCCGCTGAAACCGCCTTACTTAACTGCTCCGCATATGACTTCCCATATTGGAAATTATTCAGGTCATCCCATGCCTTTCGCACATTTTCCAGCTCCTTTGAAATGTGCACAGTCTGCTCTTTTAGCCTCTCTTCCTGGATTTCCAAATCCTTAAGATATTTTTCCCTCTGTATATCTACGAAGATTTCGTCTTCGTAACTGCTGATAAAAGATGCCTGCGTACCTGCCTGTACCAGCTGATACTGCTGCTCCATCACCGTATCCAGATGCTCATAAGATAATACAGGGACTACCTGTCTAAGCAGGCATTGTTTGAGTGGAATCTGCCCTATTTTGGAAATATCCTGCTTTTTCACCACCAGGGAAAATGGCAGCATTGGGTTTTTCTTAAGCTGAATCTCTCTCTTATCCTCCGTCAGATTATTCAGATATGCCTCTCCGGTCTGATAGGTAATATCCTGATTTTCTATTGCCTGAATCAATGTCTGAGGAAGATATACACATTTATTGCGAATACCCTTTATCATATCCAATATCTGATCCCGTTCTGTCTGCCTCAGATATCTGTTTTGCTCTAAGTCAGCCGTATGCTTCCGGAAGAACTCATTTAATGCATCTTTCTCATAGATCAATTCCCGGCTAAGTTCATATTTATCCAGCAGTTCGCTGCAACGTGCATATTCTGATGCAAAGCGGTTTTGCTCTTCTGTTAAGCTAGTCAAGTGACTTACCACGGATATTTTTTTCTGCACCGCTTCCATAATCAAAGGGCCTGTGACCCTCTGCTGCTCCTTTACCCGTACCAGTCTGTCCTGCCCGTCCTTCAGTTCTTCCGCCTTTGCTTTCTCCTGACTTTCCTGCTCTTTTTTTAGGTTATTTACCGAGGTTTTATCCAGCTCTTTTAAGACATTTCGAAGCAATACCGTACCCAGCTTTTCGAAAATCTGCTCCTCTTCCTTCTCAAACCGCGTCACAAATCCACGCAGTTCTCCAATCCTTACATCACATTGACTGATCTTTTTGTCGTATTCCCGTGTATCAGCAGATAGTTGCTTCTGCCGTTGTCCATTGACAGTGATTCGTACTTTATATTGTTCAATTTCGTCCAGCAGTTCCCTTTGCTTCTTTTCTAAGCAGTATTTCAATGAATACCGCAGATCATCAAGCCGGATTCTGGTATCTGCATCCCCCTGTTCCGCTGCGATTTTCTGCCTTAGGGCCGATACTGCCCCTTGTATCACCTTCCACTCCCCGTAGAGCTTAGCCCCACGCTGGCAATGATACCGGAAGTGTACCTGACTGCATTGAGCCTTGATTTCCCTGGCATTTGCTTCTTCTTCTGCAACCTGTTCTTTTACTTCCTGCAGTTTATCACTGGCAAGATAATATTCTTCGGATGCCTTCTCTTTATAAATCCCGGACCTTTCTTCCTCCAATTCATACTGCCTGTCATGAATCTGTTCCAGTTCCGCCTTCTGCCCGGCGCCTTTTCGCTTCAGGCTCTGATGCATCTGATTTAGCAATGCCTCCGTCTGATTCACAACGTCCAGACTCTGACAGACATGATTCAGGCTTTCTTCCATCTCCTGATGCCTCCTGAGATATTCGTTGATCACCTTTTGAGCCTGTATGTATTCTTCATTTTTTATAGTATCTGACACCAGTCCTTCCAGAAGATCCTGAATGCTGGTTTCTCCGCTGTCCTGTGCCAGAATCGCTTTTTCAATATTTTTAATAATCCACTCATTAAATACACTGTCGGATGTACTGCAGCGCTCAAACAGTTCATCTATTCCGCCTTCATCATTATTCATCCGGGCGATGAGATTCTTCCATTCTTCCTGAGAAATCCCAAAATCCTGCAAAATCCTGCGGTACTGGGACGCATCATCCCTACTGTAATAGAACATTTCCCGATGAGCAGAAACCAGTTTTCTCACAGCTTCTCTGGCACGCTCAAAAGGCATCAGAACCAGCTGGTCATTTTCCCGTTTAGCAAACGGAACATAGCTGATATCAAAATCGCATGCCTGCTGATAATGACTGGCAAAGGTAAAGTAATTAATTTTATTACTTTCTTCACTTCTCATGCTGCTCCTTGGTGCAATTGCAATTCCGGTCATCAGATAATCTTTAACTGAGGGATTGTCCAGCAGCCATTCAATCATAATAAAGGCCGGACTTGTATTCTTTTTAAAATACTCAATCATCTTACGTTTCTGCATTTTATGGTCGGGAATGATGGGCTGCAGAATCAGCTGTACAAGTACACTTTTCCCGCCTCCGTTGGAAAGATTTAAAAGAGCATTTTCTCCGTCGTAAAAAGAATACATCTCATCCTGAATCTCTCTGGCATCATTATTGTAAGAAAAGTTGATGATCCTGATTCGGTTAATCTTCGGCATTGATCTTCTCCCCCTGTGAAAATAGCTGGTGAATTTCCTGTACCCTGGCTTCATCCAGATAGTAATATAAAAACAGGTCATCCATGCGTCTGGTACGCCTGATTTCTCTGCCTTCTTCCAGTACACGGACCAATTTCTCATGTTCCAGCTGCGCATAGGCACGTGCCAGCGTTCCCAGCTTCGATTTTCTGGCAATACTGTCCCCAATCTGTTTATTCTGCCATAGCTGAGCTATTTTATAAAAGTTGATGCAGTAATCCTTCTCCAGGGAAAGAGCCTCCTCTTCTCCTGCCAGGTATCCCTCCATTTTCTGGTCCAATACCTCAATCAGATCTTTGGTCTGGATAAACTCTCGCTGGATTGGGTTCGTATTCTTTCCGCCGTAGAACATCTGGAAGATCATCATACAGATATAACACTGCAGGTAGGCATCGACCAGCTTTGCGTTCGTCGCTATGTTTTCCCTGAAATCTTTCATCACATATCCCAGCACATCATTGTCCAGATTCGGTATCATATAAATAGTATTACCTGTATCCAGAATCCGGAAATTCAATTCTTCTGAAAACTGCTCCAGAATTTCGCGGACCTCTTCATTTTTATATTCTATGTACAATTCACTATCCGTTTTTGCATCAATTTCTCCGTTTTCTAATAAACGATTATATATCGCTAATGCCTGTTTCAACATCCTGCCCCACCTCGCTTCTGATCTTAGGTATTATTTCTATATCTGCCATTTCTATTGTACTGTATAACACTTCTGCTCCAACCGTATCTTCTAACACGGCATGAAAAATAAAGTCTTTTTTTTCAAATACCAGCTGTTCCACACCATAAAAATCCGGATACCTGTCTTCCATCTGCCGGAGACACCAGGACAGGTCAAACTCTCCGTTTGTATCCGGAATCATATCTTCACTGCTGTGCTTTTTCCACGATTCTATATCAATAACCCCATAATCATACAGCTTTAACAGAATCAGATAAATTCTTTTATTCTCCGTATACTGATGTATTCTCTGGGTTTTTTCCACGATATGTTCATAAAACTGCGAAAAAGTAAAAGAAGTTCCCCGTTCACCAGCAAACTTAAAGATCCGTTCTATAACCCGGAAATTCATAGCATTGCTAATTTCTCTGTCTGCAGCCTGTAAGTCCTCTTCCAGAACCTCTTCTTCCACCACATGGTCTTCTTCCTCATTCTCTCTAAGTTTTCCCTGATTCTGGTAAATCAGGGAAAGGTTCATTTTCTTGTCCAATGACGGCATACACAGAGGGGTCATTAGTTTCCAGAGATTTGATACATTCTTTGAATTTACTTTTTCCATCTCATCCATAATCTCTTTTTGGAAATCAAACCGTTTAACCACAGATGCATAAAAGCTGTTTCGAATGGTTTCTTCATAAATATCATTCATATTAAAACGTTTTCCAATGAGGTTCCGCTGTTCCCCTATCACAATCTGAATGTTCCGCTTAATCAGATTCAGGTTATATAACGCGTTGTTCATTGTTTCATCCGAATAGCCGCTTTCCTCTATCTCCCGACCGATCCGGTCTTCATCCTTCACAACCGCCTCTTTCATTTCCAGCATATCTTCATATTCTTCATCAATCAGATTGTAAGTCTCCAGAAGCAGCCTTTCATGCTCCCCCCGGTCAATGGTATGGATATTCTGCCTCACCCGGTCTATGAAGGATTCCATCTCCCGCTTCTTCTGCCGGAGCATGTTGATCAAATCCCGGCTCTGTTTTAACGCATGTTTATAGTTCTTTCTCTTGAGCAGCATCTTCAGCTTTAGCTGTTCCAGTTTAAAATCCATTTCCTTATCTATTTCTTTTGTCCGGAATAAGAAGTCATATCCCTGATCCGTCAGCTGATATATAATTTTATTATCTGCTGTTATCTTATCACTGATCAGGCGCACCTGAATATCGTGCCACTGCCGCCCGTAATCCATAATCCCATAATTTTTAACCGTCCCTTTATTTTGCAGAATATCTTTCACCATATATTCAGCCAGCCTCATCACCTGATCAAAAGGCCATTTCTTCTGATAAACCGGCAGAATATCATCCAGGAAACGCGCTATATTTTCCAGTGTACATTCATCATTTTCATTCAAAGTCTGTTCCATAATATAGACCAGCAGCGTGAAGAACAGATTATCTAATTCTTCTCCCTGAAACCAGCCCTCAATTTCCATATTCGTATTCTTTCGATTGACAATGGAATCCACAACCGCCGCAAATCCCATTCTCTTTTCAAAACCTTCTAAAAAATCAAACATAATTTCCTCTTCTATTCCATTTGTAGTAATGAAAGCTGTTCTAATCACACATTCCAATATAATCCTGAAAACTTAGTATTTCCTGGGGAATTCTTCTGTTTTCATCCAGTACTTTTCTTACAACCTCCCGATTTTGTTCTTCAAATAAATCCAGGAATCCGGTATTCCAGTCTCTTCCCCTGTTATCATCTGTCGGCTGCATCTGTAAATTCTTTGCCCGTTTGGCCATTTTGTTATATAAGGGCATAAAAGGTTGTATCATAATCTCCCTGTTATGAGTGACCGCACCATAAAACATAAGGATTCCGGCAATATCAATATCCCCTGCATAAAGTATCTTTCTCTTCTCGAAACCATATTCCGTCACAAAAGTCTGCAGTGCAGCTTCACCTGTCACCTTATTTCCTTCTCCATAGACCAGCAGTCCGGCTTTGACCCCTAAAAATCTTTTATTCTTTGAATTTTTCAATGCTTCACCAATTGAATACCATGTGTCTTTATTTTCAATGACAATCACATCACCCGCAATCTGATCAAATACCCTGCAAAAAAACGGCTCCGGCGCATAATAATAATTCAGGCTCACCTGGTCAAACTGATTAAAAGCCAGGATTCTGCTCCCGCTTTTACTCTCCAGATATTTCTCATCACCCCAGATCGCATAGGATTTTTCCTTAACAGACATTTTCTGCTGCAGCCGCGGGTCATCTTTCCAGAGCATTTCACTGAGCTTACAGATTCCGTCCCGCAGCTCCTTAAATTCCCCTGGCTTCTCCAGATACCTGCTGATATTCAGCCTTGGATTCAACGCCGCAATTTCATCGATGTAACAACTGTAATCTACCGAAGGCGGCAGCTTTTTATATTCTCGAAAGACCGCCGGATAAAAGGATGTCTTTCCGCTTTTTTTGATTGGTGCTATCTGTTTTGATTCGCAGAGTTCCTCCAGAATATCAAACAATTGCCGGTAATTCATATCCGGATAGAGATTTAAGATATCCTCGTAGCGGAAACGTTTTTTCTGTATTTTCGAAATGTCAATCTTCATCTCCTGGTCTCCTTTAATTTAATAGGTGATTTAACCTGATTCTATGTCGGGGTTCTGTTTCCTGGATTTATTATACTATAGAAGGCAGGGATTTTAAATTAAATTTTTTAATTGAATACCTGCAAAAGCAGAAAGATATATTTTCAATAGAATAGGTGCTTCATTAATAAAATCCCTCCAAATGTATATACTATCATTAGTCACTGTTTGAAAAACATAATATTTATGGAGAATAAGATGCACGAATATAAACTGGTAAGAAAAGAAATCTTAAAAGACTGCGGCAGTAAAAAACAAAAAGAACAGGAATTTGATGATTTAGAAGCTCTGTTAAATGAATATGCATCTCAGGATTGGCGGCTGCTCACAGAATTTTCTGATCTGAATAATGGAGGTCAATTGCCCGGCTATTATGTCTTTGTATTTGAGCGGGAAATCATAGAAGCGTGTTGATTCAAGAGCATGCTTCTATTGTCTAAAGAATTTACACAGGAAAAAGGACTGGTGATTTCTCACCAGCCCAAAGGGGTTTCTCACTCTATAACATATTCAGGATTCTTCTGACTCAGATATAAAATCATATAGCGTTTGAAACAACACTATAGGTTCAATGGGTTTTGCCAGATGTGCCGACATTCCTGCCTCCATACTCTTCTGCACATCTTCATCAAAGGCATTTGCTGTCATCGCAATAATTGGTATCACTTTTGCATCTGACCTTCACGTGATGCAGCCACAGCTATATTACTCTACCCCCTTCACTTCAAACAAGTGTTCCATATATATCTCCCGTACCTGCGCATAAAGCAGACGTGAAACAGGTATGGTTCTGCCTGCGTGGGTAACAAGTTCTTTTGGGGTAAGTGTGCCTATCTGCCATAAGTTGACAATGTAAGATCTATGCACTTTAATAAAATCAGATCTGCACAAGAGTTTATCCTCAACCTCCGATAGCGAAGCGGTTACTTCCCGGATATCGCCATTTGACAGATGAAAATAGAGCTTCTTACTCATAACTTCAACAAATGCCAGGTTTGAGAATAAAATACGCACAATACCTTTTTTTGTTTTTAGAGTAATGCCCTCTTGAGGATTTTGCTCCTCTGATAACAAGGTATCCAGTATGGGAAATAGTTTTTCCGGTGAAGCGGGCTTTAATAAATAGTCATTTGCCTTAACCGCATAACTTTCAAAGGCAAACTCCGGAGTGGAGGTAAGAAATATGATTTTCACATCATTGTTTGCCTGACGAATTTCCGTTGCGGTCTGGATCCCATTGACACCAGGCATCAGTATATCTAAAAAGATTATCTCATATTCCATCGCCTTCATCGTGACAAGTAATTCTGTTGCACTTTGAAAAGTCTTGTATTTAACAGGCACTTTCTTTTCAAGCCTGTATCGGTCTAAAATGGACGAAATGTGGAAAAGCTCTAATGAATCATCGTCACAAATTGCAATTTTCAAATTCTTTACCTCCATGATTATCTAAAAATTCATATTAGTTTAACATAAGTTTTTTCTATAATCCAGCACGATTTAACATTTCAGGCAGAAATTTCATACATTTCAGGCCAATTGGAACATTTTTAGTAGAAATTTGCTATTCTTTTATAAAGTTTAAAATAACTAAAAAAGTGAGGATAAAGAAAATATATGTTTCGGATTGGTTTATGTAATAATGATATAAGTGTGATTCAATCAGTCAAAGAGATAGTAGCGAAATATTTAGCCCCACAAAATATAATATTCAAAATCTATGAATTTTCAAATATAAAAGACCTTTACTTTTTTATATTAAATGAAATGTTTGATTTGGATTTACTTTTTATGGACTCTGCCCCTGACGTTGATAGTATGGGCATGGCTAAAGAAATAAAAAATATATGCTGTCGAACGTCATTTGTTTTTCTGACCAATTTTGTAGATTTTCGTTCCAGAGGATTACAAAAAGAATTAGAAAATTCCCTCCCATTTATACTGGAGAAACAGGTCCAGCGAAAAAAACAAATTCGAAAGAAAAGATTAATTGTCCCAATAAAGAATCATAAGATAATACTCATACCTAATAATATCCAATATTTAGAGCGGGTCAGGAGAATTACCCACGTAGTGAGTACAACTGAGACAGTTAGTACAACATCGAGTTTACCGGAGTTACATCCACAGTTGGAACCAGCATTTTTTATACGTTGCCACAACAGTTACATTGTTAACCTGAACTATGTCAAAGAATATAACAGATATGGATTCATTTTGAAAAATGGAAATATGATTCCTATTAGCAGACGATATTTAAAAGAGGTAAACAGAGCATTTACAAGATAAAAAATCTGTCATCTGCGAGAAACCCGCCATGGAATACTGTGCACTTAAAAGAGTTGGGTGATGAACACCTGGACGAGCTACAATTTAACCGTACTATTATCTTAATCTTGAAACTTTTTTGAATAATTCTTGAATCATTCTTGAATTGATCCTTTAAATTAAATATGCTAGACTATATTTTATCTGGTAAAAAGACAAAAAGGAAACTTCAAAAAAGAGGAAATTAAAATGATAGAAGGTAGAAAAATGCCATATGATGATGCAATAATTGAAAAAATGGATATATCAGTATTCTCTCAAGATACTATAGAGCGATATCGTTGTATATTACAGAATAAATCTCCAGAATCTGCTTACTTAAAACTGCTTACAAAAGATTTTCTAATTAATTTATCTGCATTAAAACCAAATAAAAGAGAAAAATATGTTCCTACAGTTGCCGGTTTACTTATGTTTGGAAAAGAGTCATATATCCGGGAAGAATTTCCTAACTATTTCTTGGATTATAGAGAAGAAACAGCATCTAAAAATAAAAGCTGGTCATATAGATTGACTTCTGATGATAGTACTTTTAGTGGAAATATATTTGATTTTTACCAAAATGTTCTACAATTACTCTTATCTCAAAACAATAATGGCTTTGCAGTTCATAAAGCCAAAAATGAAAGCAGTAAAATGAAAATTAAAAATGCCTTAAATGAATCCTTGGCTAATGCAGTAATCCACGCTGATTATTATGGGCGGCAAGGCGTTGTTATTAGGAAAAAAGTTGATTCTCTTTCCATCTCAAATCCGGGAAGACTCCTAATTTCAAAAGAGGAAATGCTTTCAGGCGGCGTAAGTGACCCAAGAAATCCTACAATTTTTAAAATGTTTAGTAAGATTGGTATCGGGGACCGGGCTGGCAGTGGAATAGGTAAAATAATTGAAGCATGGAAAGAACAAGGATGGGAGAAACCGATTTTTGAGGTAGTGACAGATCCTTATCGTTTTATTATAAAATTAGAAACTAAATAATTTGATACGCCATTATTTTTCATATTTACGAAATTATTGAAATTTTTTATCCTATTCCAAATATTCTTACATATCTACTTAGTGTAGACTCAAAATGCAGTGTTGTGTTAATAATCGGAATAATTACATAATATTAAAGGAGTGTTTGTTATGTGTAAGTGTTGCTGCAATTGTCGATATTCCACCTTAAATATAAAAAAAGGAAAGAAATGGTTCTGTCACTTGAAGATAGGATATGTAAGTATGAAAGATTCTTGCTGCTATTATGAACCACGATTTTAAAAGATAAATGCACCATCATTAAAAAAAAACCATTCACGGTTCTTTTTTAATTCCACAAATTACTCTCAGCTACATTTCGTCATGTGTCTGGGGGAGCAGTTTCCGGTAAGCCACGTCAACGCCAAAGGCTCCAAGGGGCGCCGTTATCAAAATAGCAAGCACTGCAACAGTCAAAACAATTTTACCGCATCCCAGTCCCAATGCCAGAGGTACGCCTCCAATCGCTGCCTGCA
Organism: Robinsoniella sp. RHS; assembly: GCF_001029355.1. NCBI lineage: Bacteria > Bacillati > Bacillota > Clostridia > Lachnospirales > Lachnospiraceae > Robinsoniella > Robinsoniella sp. RHS. The sequence continues at coordinate 22,548 of NZ_JNGB01000017.1, read as the reverse complement.
CAGTTGCTTTCGGCATGTAGGCAATCATACAGAACAGCCGTTCTTTACCGGACAATTTCGTTTTCAGCATACACAGAAATACCCCTGCCATTCGAAATAACAATACGCCAAAAATCAGTAAAACTGCCGATGCGCCTGCTGCCAGTGCATAGCTCACATCCACGCTTGCCCCAACCAGCACAAACAGCAGAATCTCCGCCGCCACCCATAATTTTGAGTATTTCACCGACAATCTTTCCGCTACAACACGGCGCTTCTTTTGAAGTGCAATTCCCATACTCATAACAGCCAGCAAACCTGAGAACGGTATTACTCCCTTTAGCACATTTTCCAGTGCCACCATTAAAAAAGAAATGCTGAGCAGCACTACTACTTTTCCCGAATCCCTGATATGCAGTCTGGCAAACAGGACTGCCAGTATCATTCCGGTACCAACACCGGCAATCATCCCGGTAAGTATTGACACCGGAACCTGTGCAAAACTGGCAGCCGAGATACTTCCCCCCTGTGCAAGCCCGGTAAACGCGGTAAACAAGACGATAACAAATACATCATCCACAGAAGCTCCAGCCATAATAAGCTGCGGTATTCTGTTCTCTCTGCCGTAACCTTTCTCCATGAGCATCAGCATTTTCGGAACAATTACGGCCGGAGACACAGCTGCCACAACGGCCCCCATAATAGCTGCATCCAGCACAGAAATTCCCAAAAGCCCCGGTGCAAGCAGAATCATTCCCGCAATCTCGCAGCACGCCGGAACAAAACACATCAGGATCGCAGGACGCCCCACTTTCTTCAGATCATTGATATCTAAAGATAACCCCGCCCTTGTCAGAATAATAATCAGGGCAATTTGTCTTAGATCTGCGGATATACTCAAAATAGAGGGATCTAACAGATTAAGTACATACGGACCTAACACAATTCCGGTAATCAGCATGCCAAGCAAACCCGGCAGCCTTAGTTTTTTAAGAATAGAACTAAGCAGCATTCCCAATAGAAAAATAAAAGCTAAACTTGTCAACATAATATTCTCTCCTGTATTTTTATTTTTTTATTACTATTTTGAAACTTTAAACGATGTTTCCTCTGCGCCGGATAAATAATTTTGCCGGCTTTTTTTCTCATTGCATCTCTGCCATTCAGGTTTTGCACATAAAAAAGCTGACACTTCTGTCCTAAAACAGAAGTCATCAGCTAATAGCAGTTTAGGTATTGTTGTACCTGGGGAGAACCTCATTCCCGTTTATTTTCTATTGTGAATATTAGAGCCTGTTTCTCTATGATTCACCAACTCATCCAGCATTTTAGGAAGCAGCTCATCCATGCTGTCATCACTGAACTGGCAGGTTCCAACCGCTTTATGTCCACCGCCTCCGTATTTCAACATCAGGCTTCCTACATCGATATCGGAAGTACGGTTCAGAATGCTGTAGCCAACTGCAGCTGAGCACCCTTTACCGCCTTTTCCATTAACAATCCAGGCTGAGATATTCTGTTGCGGATACATGCTGTAAATTAGGAAACGATTTCCCGTATATATAGGATCCACACCTCTCAGATCTGATATAATTACATCCTTTTCCACTCTGGTATGCGCCTCTATCATTTCTTTGAATTTAGCCGTCTGTTCAAAATAAACTTCAATTCTCTCTTTTACATCTGACAGACTTAAAATTTCCTCTGTATCCATGGTTCGGCAGGCATCGATCAGCTTTTCCATTAATTGATAATTGGAAATAGTAAAATTTCTCCAACGGCCTAAACCGGTCCTTGGATCCATCAGAAAACCAATTAGTATCCAGCCTTTGGGATTCTGGATTTCATCAATTGTCAAATTACCTGAATCCACCTTATCTACCGCTTCCATCATCTCATTAAAATGGGAAAACCTTTCATTCCCTCCATAGTAATCATAAATTATTCTTGCACAAGATGGGGCTATACGGCTTTCCCCTTTATATTTGCCTTCCAGCTCGTTTCTCTCAAATTCACTGGAATGATGGTCAAACCACAACCCACACCCCTCTACATAAGGTACATTGGCAAGGCAGTCATCCTCTCTGATTTCCACCAGACCATCCTGAAGATCTTTGGGATGTGCAAACTTCCAATGATCAATAATTCCTGCTTCTTTAAGCAGCGCACCACAAACCAAACCATCAAAGTCGGAACGTGTTACCAGTCTCATACTATTCAGCTCCTTCATCTGTATACGTGTATAGATAGTCGTATACTCTTTAGATTTTATATCTCCTATCATAGCATGTAATTTACAAAATGGATAGATATAACCTTTATTTTGAGATTAAATTTTATAACAACTATTATTTCGAAACCCTATAGCAGACCTTTCAGCTGTTGATCAGAAATCTGTTTCATAAACAGGATCCCTGCCAATAAGGCTACACCTTCTGCAACCGGGAAAGATACCCAGATCAGAACCGGGGCATTTGCAAATTTTGTGAACAGCCATGCCAGCGGTAACGCAACTACTATTAACCGCAGCAGCGAAAGAATCAAAGATCTAATGCCACAGCCCAATGCCTGAAAAATCCCCTGATATGCAATATTTGCACCTGCAAACAAATACCCAAGGGTCACGATGCGAACTGCGATCACACATAGTTTTTGTGTTTCCGGTGCCACTGAAAATACACCGGATAACGGATTTGCAAAGATCTGAAGCCCCAGCAATCCCACAACCATGATCAGCAGCGTATATAACATGCCATATTTAATTCCTTCATCCACTCTTTTCCGGTCCCGTTTTCCATAATTAAATGATATAATTGGTATTAATGCGTTGTTCATTCCAAAAGCAGCAAAAAATACAAATTGCTGGATTTTATAATAGACACCATATGCCGTAACTGCCGCACTGGAAACTGCTCCAAAGATAATATTTACACCATATGTCATAAATGACATCAGGGCCTGCATTATAATTGCCGGTAAGCCCACCTTATAAATTTCGTTGATAATTGCACCCTTGGGTTTTATATATCTGGGACTCGGATCAATATCTTTGTTAAATACATAATGGAAAATAGCATCCATCAGGAAGGATACCGTCTGGCCGATTATGGTTGCATATGCGGCTCCGCTAATTCCCATTTCAGGGCATCCCCAATATCCAAAAATCATAATCGGATCTAAAACAATATTCACCAGTGCCCCTGCTACCTGAGCCACGGTAGTCAGCGTCGTCCTTCCTGTCGCCTGAAGCAGTTTTTCATAAATAGTGTACATTATGATTCCAAAGGACCAGATAGTACAAATGCTAAGATAGGATTGCCCCATTTCCAGTATAATCGGGTCTGTCGTCTGGGAATGAAGATAGGCATTTACACCAAATAAACCAAAGATCAAAAAAACAAGAAAGGTACAGAGACCTAAAAATATTGCATTTCCCGCAATCCGGCTGGCCTTTTTACGATTCCCCTCTCCAAGGCTCTTTGCCAGCAGCGCATTGATTCCCACGCCGGTGCCTACACCAATTGCAACCATAAGCATCTGAACGGGGAATGCCAGGGTAAGTGCATTAACCGCATATTCCCCCATGCCGATAATTTCAGCCGTATCCTTCATATTCGATACGAAATAGCTGTCCACTACATTATACAATGCCTGCAGAACCATGGATATAATCATGGGAACTCCCATTTTAATCATCAGTCCATTTACCGGCTCCGTACCCATTTTGTTCATTGTTACTTTTTCCTCCATTATTATCCTCCATTATTTTTATTTGGAGACTTTTCAGGAAAGCTGCCACAACCTGCTGTTCCGCAGAATTTATTCCGGATTTCATTCTGCAATATAAATCAACGACAAAAAAAGCGCAAACCCAAATCTGGATTTACGCTTCTGCCACTCGATTATTATTATTTTATCATTGCGCCTGTCAAAAAGTCAAGATGATTATTTCCAAATGCCTCAGATAAAACGGTTTTATTTTTTTATTTATTACCTTGTTTATTTTCCACATGCGAAATATAATAAACAGCAAAAGCAGCCTGTTCGAAAATTCATACAAAGGCATTACAATCATGTATCAATCAGATGTAATCTGATGAATTCCGAAAAATTACAGGGAGGACAGTATAAAATGAATAGCAAAATACTAATAATTGATGACGATAAAGATCTGTGTCTGTTACTGAAAAAAAACTTAACCGCCGAAGGTAACCAGGTAACGCTCCGCCATGATGGAGAAAGCGGACTAGCCGAAGCAATACATTTGGAATACCAGTTGATAGTACTGGATGTTATGCTTCCCCAAAAAAGCGGCTTTGAAGTTTTGACTGAAATCAGAAAAACAAGCCATGTACCTATCCTGATGCTGACTGCCAAAGACAGCGAGATAGACAAAGTATCCGGACTGCGTATGGGTGCGGATGACTACATCACAAAACCGTTCAGCAATAATGAATTTATTGCCCGTGTTGAATCACTTTTACGAAGGTACACCTTATTTAATTCTTCCATGGAACTGGCAGATCCCGTATTGGATATTGGCAGTCTCCATATTGATCCGGCTGCACATGAAGTGCGCCAAAACAACACTGTCATTGACCTGACCGCTAAAGAATTTGATCTTTTGTATTTCTTCGCCTGCAACAGGGGCAAGGTATTTACTAAAAAACAGATTTACCGCGCAGTTTGGGATGATGAATATGCTTTTGACGATAATAATATTATGGTACACATCCGCAGATTACGTAAAAAAATAGAACCCTGCCCTGAAAAGCCGACTTATATTTTAACAATCTGGGGTGTGGGATATAAGTTTGGCGGTGATTCGTTATGACAGGATTTGTGATTTTCCTTTTGCTTCTCTTATGCTTTGGACAGTTTCTTTATATTAGCCGTCTTAGGAAACAGACGGAAGACTGGCTTTCCATTCTTCAAGCTGTTTCCCAGGGCAAACAAGAAAAGATTTTTACCAAAGGTTCCGGAATCATGTCTGATATCGGCTATGAGTTAAATGAGATTATAGAAACAAATAAAAAGAGAATTACCTATCTGAATAAAGTAGATGAAGCAAAAAAACAGATCTTAACCAGTCTCTCCCATGATGTAAGGACCCCTCTTGCATCATTGCTTGGCTATCTGGAAGCTCTGGAAAATGGGATGGAGAATAAAACAGAACAACAGGAATATATTACTGTGGCATATCGAAAGGCGAATGATTTGAAATCCTATGTTGATATGCTTTTTGAATGGTTTAAACTCAATTCAAAAGAGCAGCAATTCCATTTTGACACTGTAGACATCAATGAACTGACGCGGGAAATAATTATAGAATGGCTTCCTGGTTTGGAAAAAGAAAACATAGAGGTCAGGGCCCAGATCAGTGATGATGATTTACTGATATCTACTGACAGTATGGCATATAAACGTATAATCAATAATCTTATTCAAAATGCAATCCACCATGGGCATTGTACCTGCATTTCAATAATTGTTGAGCCCCGTATCGAAAAAGTGCTTATTACAGTTATAAATGACGGCAGCCATATTCCTCCTGAGCAATTACCCTACATTTTTGACCGTTTATATAAGGGTGACCATGCCCGTTCAGGCAAAGGAAGCGGACTGGGGCTTGCCATTACAAAGGAACTGGCAGAAGCTTTACATGGTGAAATAAATGTAACCAGTTCACAGACCCTGGGAACATGCTTTCAAGTCACTCTGCCGGCGCTAACGGAAATCCCGTAATGAAGTAAGAAAAAAGTAAGATCTGATAAAGGCCCCTGTCAGCTTTGGATGGTAAAATAAACTTCAGAAAGGAGTCAAACAAATGAACAACTATATGATACAAACAATCGGGCTGACAAAACAATTTGGTAATCAACTTCTCGTGGATAATGTAAATCTGCATGTACCCCAGGGCAAAATTTATGGTTTACTTGGCAGAAACGGCGCCGGAAAAACTACAACCATGCGAATGCTTTTGAATCTGGTACAGCCAACATCCGGAGAAATCCTGCTGTTTGGCAATGATTATAAAAAAAATCCCAGCAAAACTTACCGCAACATCGGAAATATTATCGAAACTCCCGGATTCTATGATAATTTAACCGCCCGGGAAAATCTACATCTGCTGGCGCGCCTGCGGGGAAGGCACCGCAAAGACACCGCAGAGCATGCCCTTAAATTAGTTGGACTTGAAAAAGAAATCAACAAACCATTTTCCAACTATTCATTAGGAATGAAACAAAGACTGGGCATTGCTGCCGCAATCATGCACGACCCCTGCCTGCTCATCCTGGACGAACCGGTGAATGGACTGGATCCAATCGGAATACATGAGATTCGGAATTTTCTGCTGGAACTGAGCAAAAAAGGAACAACTATATTTCTTTCCAGCCATGTTCTAAGTGAAATTGAACAGTTAGCTGATATTATTGGTGTTATGCATGAGGGACACTTAGTGGAAGAGGTCTCCATGGAAGAACTGCACAAGCGAAACCGCCAATATGTGGAATTTATTGTTTCTGATGTAAATACTGCTTCTCTGTTACTGGAACGGCATCATGCTGTTAATGACTATTCCGTATGCGATAATCATACGATCCGGATTTTTGAATGTATTAACAGACGGGGAGAAATAAACCGGTCGTTTGTGGAAAATGGTTTACTTGTAACAAAAGTCAACATTAGTGAAGAAAAACTAGAGGATTATTTTTCAAATTTAATTGGAGGTGGCGGAATTGGTTGATCTGATTTACTGTGAAATATTAAAGCTTAAACGTTCCAAAATGCTTTTGATCAGTATTCTGGGAGCCCTAGCAGCACCGGGCATGCTGCTGCTGGAATGTCTGCAGACACATTTCGAACACCCTGAAAAAAATATTTACTCTGGCGGATATCTATGACAGTCTGCTGCTCTATACTATTATTCTAATGAACCTGTTGGTCTATATAATTATAGCCTCCTACCTGTTCAGCCGGGAATATACAGAGAAGACTTTGAAAAATATATTACCAATACCGGTTTCAAAAACATCATTTTTAACCAGTAAGTTCTGCATTTTATTTATCTGGATGATAGTTTTGTCCTTTTTCTCCTGGGGTTCTGCTTTTCTCTTGGCGCTCCTGTATCATTCCGTGTTTGGTATTGCAGAATTTCAATTTCATATTGCCCTGATTTATCTGGGAAAAATGATGTCCAGTACAATACTGATGTTTTTAACTATAACACCTTTTACATTCCTTGCCGAGAAAACAAAAAGCCTGGTTGTCCCGTTGATCATATCAGCTGCCGTCATTATGGGAAACGCTGCTTTGTCAAATCAGGATCTTGGTGCATTATATCCCTGGACAGCCATCCTATTTCTTATGCAGGGAAGTCTGGCTGCTACCGGTTACCCCGTTTGGGTTTCTGTGGGCATCATCACCCTGGTGTCAATTCTGGGATTTACTGCCACCTACATCTATTTCCAGAAGGAGGATATTAAATAATGACACTGGATTTTATAGAAATACTAAAAATCATTTTTCTCGGTATTATAGAAGGCATCACGGAATGGCTTCCCATCAGCAGTACCGGACATATGCTCCTGGTAGATGAATTTATCTCTCTGAACATGAGTGAATCTTTTAAAGAAATGTTTTTCGTAGTCATACAGCTAGGTGCTATTTTAGCTGTTGTAATGGTTTTCTGGAAAAAAATGTTTCCGTTTCAGTTTAAAAATAAAAAGCAGCCAATTATTATTAAAGATACTTTTTCCATGTGGTTTAAAGTTGTAGTAGCATGTATTCCAGGCGCAGTGGTAACCATTCTGTTTGATGATTATATCGATGCCCACCTGCACACTCCCATAGTGATTGCAGCCGCTTTAATCTTCTACGGAATTACATTTATCTTAGTGGAAAACTGGAATAAAAAAAGATTGCCTAAGGTTGTTCACCTGTCGGATATTACTTATCAAACAGCCTTACTCATCGGATTATTCCAGGTATTATCCATAATTCCCGGCACATCCCGCTCTGGTGCTACCATTGTTGGTGCATTACTGATCGGAGTATCCAGAATCGCAGCAGCAGAATTTACATTTTTCCTTGCAGTACCTGTTATGTTTGGTTTAAGTGCACTTAAGATGTTAAAATTTGGTTTTCATTTTGGGGAAAATGAAATATTGGCTTTAATAGTTGGAATGGTTGTGGCATTTTTCGTATCGCTGGCAGTTATTAAATTTTTGATGAGCTATATTAAAAAACATGATTTTAAGGTGTTTGGATGGTATCGGATAGGTTTAGGAATTGTTGTACTCGCAAGTTTGATTTAGCTGGATCTAAAAAAGGCATCATACCAAAACTTTGATATGATGCCTTCCTTTTGTTATTGTTTCTTATATGTATCTCTTTATAGCATATACACTATCAAAATACATGCCAGATACAATAATTCCGCTTGTCGGATTACTTGCATGTACCACCTGGCCTCCGCCAATGCAAAGTGCTACATGATAAATATAACCACTTTCATCAACATAGAATACCAGATCGCCTGCCTGTTCATTACCCGGGGATACTGACGTACCGCCGGCAGCCTGATCTTCAGCCACACGTGCAAGAGAAATACCAAAGTTTGCCATTACAGATTGTACAAATCCTGAACAATCCGCACCATTTGTCAAACTAGTTCCACCCCAAACATATGGGTTTCCTACAAACTGGAGTGCATAGTTCGCAATATTGCTTCCCAGTCCAGAATTAGATGAATCTGAAGAAGAGTTGCCTGGTGCTTCTGTTTCCGGAGTGTTTGTCACCGGAGTTTCTGTCTCCGGCGCTTCCGTTTCAGCAGTTTCCGGTACTTCTGTTTCCGGAGCTTCTGTTTCTGGAGCATTTGTCTCTGGCGCTTCTGTTTCCGGTACAGTTGTTTCCGGTACAGTTGTCTCTGGTGTATTTGTCTCTGTTGTTTCCGTCTCTAATGCTTCTGTCGCAGCTGTTTCTGTAGTTTCTGTTGTCGGGATATTTGTTTCAGCTGTTTCAGGAGTTTCTGTTGCGGGTGCGTTTGTTTCTGGTGCTTCAGTCTCTGGAGCATTTGTCTCAGGTTTCACAACTTCCGTCTGTGTCACAGGATTCTTCTCCTGCTCTTTTTTGGCTGCTTCTTCTGCTGCCAGCCTTGCATCTTCCTGAGCCTTCTGATATGCCTGCCATTCACCATCCAGTCTGGCCTGCTCCTCTTCCAGTGATTCTGCCTCATCAAATCTAACTTCACAGGTAACATACTGCTTAGCAACATAGCCTTCGCGTCCGTCACTCATTTGTACTTTTACCCAATCCCCAGCATCTGAGATCACGGAGTATGCTTCAGATTCCATAGCTGTATCAACAACTTCAGCATCTTCACTAGCCTCCAAACGTACATTTAATACCTCTGCATTAATTACTGCCACTTCCCAGCCAAATTCTCTGGCCAGTTCTGCTGCTTTTTCACCGCTTACAACGAGATCTTTCTTCACATAGCCTTTTACAGAACCTGACTCAATCAGATACCAGTCGCCTTCTTCTTTTACAATTACTCCTGCTCTGTGATTATAGAGTTTTCCCAGAATTTCCCCATCCTCTGCATTTGCAGATTTACGGATGTTCACATACTGTTCTTCCGGTTTCACGCCTTCTTTTTTTTCTAAATCAGCGATAACCATCTTATCATAGGGAATTGCTTTTTTCGCTTCTGTTGTGTCTGTCTGTACATTTTCTACGTGTACAGCTACTCCTACAAGAGCCATCCCGGTATTCGCAGCCATTGATACAAGACTCATTCCACCAAATGCCATTACACTGATGGCAAGAAGGCCTGCAATTTTCAGCATACGTCTTTTCATAATAATCGCATACCTCTCTTTCGTTACAATTTTTTTCATAGTTATTACGTTTCTATTACATCCCGCAACATTATTTTAACATTTTTGCCTTAATCTGTCAATCTGTCAATTACATTTCACAGTTTCTTCGTCCAGGCAGCAGTTATCTGTAAAATCCCAGGAGACTAATAACTAATCTTTATCGTCGGTTCTTCTTAAAAACTCAACAAAAGCAAAAATTATTGAAATTACGGTAAGAACGGATACAATTAGTTCAGACACATTGTTTGCATAGTCCGTTTGTTCCGGAATGACGGCGCCCAAAATCAAAAAATAGGTACACCAAACCAGACCTAAGGCAAGTAAAAGAAATGTAAAATATTTCAATACAAAAGCCGCTCTATTTATAAATTTTCTGGCTGCTCTGCTTTGCGCTTCTGTATATGTCCTTTTTGTAGTCAGTTTGATTCCTCCAAACAAAAAGCCAATCACGATGCCTAATGACAATGCTACACAAATATTATAAAATGACTCCATTTCTATTCTTCTTTCTCAAAAATCAAATCTATTTTTCTAAAACAGCCATTTGCACTGATCTCCGTTGGTATCATACCTGCATACCTATAACCCAGCTTCGCATATTTCTCGATAATTTCACGGTGTTCTGATATGGATGCCATAACCATATCTTTCATTTTGTATTCTACATTGACATATTCATACTTTTTCATTTGACTATTCTCCTTTATAATTAAATTTAAGATAATCATAAATACATATTTGATCCTAAGAGTTGTGGATACATTTCCAGTAACCGGAAGGATGAAAACCACAAATATACATTTATTGCTATTATTGTAAGTCATAATATGCGGTTTGTAAAGTTGTCATTATCAAATCTTGATGACACCTAAATGACACCTAAAATGATAATTCGTAAGAAAATCTTCAGAAATACTCAGGTTTATATCAACCTTTTTTTAATAATCATGTTGTAAAATATAGTAAAAAAGAAAGCGGGCATTTATAATGGAAAATCAATTGAGTATTATGGAAGCAATAATGGATTTGCTATGTTTAAGACCCTTGTATCTGTTGGGATTGGGGGTAACCGGGTTATTATTGTACTTGATATTTCGAAGAAACAAACAGTTGCCAAAAATAAAGATTACAATTGGTTCTGTTCTATTGTATTATTATCTGTGTATCGTTTTAAATAATATAGTTGGCATTCCAACAATAAGCGAATTCAATAGGCTGACAAATCTGGGGGAAACATTTTTTCATCCTAATATTAGCTGGATACCGTTCGTAAATGGTATCGGCTTAGAATTCATACTGAATATATTTTGTTTTATACCATTAGGATTTCTGTGCCCAGTCATAAGTAAGACATATAACCAAATAAAAAATGCAGCACTGCTTGGTTTTGGTTTATCACTTGCCATCGAAATAAGCCAGTTATTTACATTATACAGAGCCACAGATATCAATGACCTGATTGCAAATGTACTTGGAACAATCGTTGGCTTATTGTGTTTTAGACTTGTTGTTAAACCAGGGAAGATGAAATCCGCTTCCAAACATTGTGCTTCTGTACAAAATGAATGGTTTCTGCCCATTTTCATAATCCTATGGGCTTTTGTAATTGTTTTTATTAGTTAATGATATTTACTATGGCTTCTGTTCCAGCCATTTGTGTGATGCGTTTTCATGACTATTTTATGGAAGAACACTACAAGATTCACGGGAGGTACTTCTATGTACGAAAGGATGTTAAACAAACAAGAAATACCCACAATAGCAGAAATGACAGAATATTGTGGTAAGAATGCAATATTATTTGCCAATCTCAATGAGTGGCTGTCTAAAACATATGACACCGTGCAGAAAGTTACTTTCCCATATGGCAATAATTATGGGTGGGGTATATCTCACAAAAAGAAACAAAAACTCTTATGCAATATTTTTGCTGAACATAATGCTTTTACAGTTATGATAAGATTATCGAACGGACAGTTCCAAACAATATATGCCAATGTGCAAAAATACACCCAGGATTATATTGATCATAAATATCCTTGTGGTGACGGTGGGTGGATACATTACCGCGTCACATGTAAAGAACACTTTGACGATATACAAAAAATATTATCGGCTAAATGTTCATGAAAATATCTGTGTGAATTTCAGTAATCACCACTACAAGTCTGCAGCGCCAAATATTGTGAGTGCCAAGCTTGTGGGATTGCAGCAGCAATTCACTGTCCTCAGCCAGATTAAAGTAGTTTTCTCATCCATATATGAGGGCATCCCTCATCATCATCTACGCCCCCATATTGGGAAAATCCCAGTTTTTGATAAAAAGAGCTTACTCTGCATTGTGCATGAAGGTCCACTCTATGCCCCCCTTTTTCAAAGACATATTTTTCTGCTTCATTTATTACATACCCCCCGATATTCTTTCCTCTGTATTCTTTAAGAACCGCCAGGCGTCCGATACAATAGGAATCTATTTGAGTATCCCTAAATACCCGGCAGGTTGCAATTGGCAGTTCCTTTTCATTGTATATTACAATATGCGCAGCCTCATCATCTATTTCATCAAATTCATTTTTAAAGCCCTGTTCTTCCATAAAAACTGCTTTCCGTATTACTTTTGCATCTTTCGGTAAACTTTCCATATAAATTTTTGTAATCATTATGCCCGGCTTCCTTTCATATTATAATCAGTTATCTTTTCTTCCACAATATGCGCAGCAGATAAAGCAGCAGCAGAACTCCCCAGGAACCAGCTTCTGCATATGCAATAATCATATTACCACATAGTCCGACAAAGCCATATGAAAATATAATACGTGATATCAATGCAATACCACCTGCAATACTTGAAAACAGTACATCTCCAATTCCTTCTATATAACCCCGAATCGACATTGCAATGCCGTAAACCGCATAAAAACCAGCAATGCTCCGAAAGAACTGCTTTCCAATCTCCGTTGCCTCCTGACTTACTCCAAACATAGCAATTAAGTATCCACCTGTTTCCACCACCAGCCACGTCAGCATTAGCGATACGCATAACATCAGCGCAGTCCCAACAAATACAATCTTTGGAATTTGTTTTCTTCTTCCAGCTCCAAAATTCTGTGCTACAATGGTAGCTATTCCGGATCCAAGATTAATAATTGGCAAAAGTATCATTGTGTCCACACGATATGCCGTCGTTATTGCTGCAACGGTCTGCGTTCCGAATCCGTTCATGAAATTTTGCAGAATGAGGCCTCCAAGGGAACTTATACAGGATTGGATCATAGGCGGTATGCCAAAATGAAGCCCCTCCCTTATAACAAAACGATCCAATGACCATTCCTTGAGAGAGAAGCACAGACAGGGGTATTTCTTCACGCTGTATAAAATGATAAATATTGTCATAACAGCTTGGGAAACCACCGTTGCGACAGCCGCACCGACAACACCCCCATGAAAAACACCTACAAATACAATATCTAAAATAACATTCACAATTGAAGAACACAAAACAGCCCCAAAGGGCGCACGGCTATTCCCAATCCCCCGAAGCGCTGAGGAATAAACGTTATATACAGCTAGAATCGGCATACCAATCAGGATGATCTGCAGATAATCCTTTGCCATATGAATCGTATCCTGTGTCGTATTCATCAAAAGAAGTAACCGGTACGCTCCTATCATCCCTATTACCGGCACAACCAAAAAAGCACCACCCATTACCACAGAAAATACCGAAAGTATTTTTGATATATGGGCCATTTTCCCACCACCAAATTTCTGGGCAAATAAAATGGAAAGACCAAGTGTAAATCCCGTAATTGCAGTTAGAAAAAAATTAATGACAGTACTGGTTGAACCGATTGCTGCAAGTGCCTCTTCTCCAACTACATTCCCTACTATAAAAGCATCTGCCCAATTATAAAGCTGCTGTAAAATGCCACTTAAAATAAGTGGCAAGCAAAACTTGATTAATGAAAATGCTACGTTTTCTGTTTTATTTTTATCTCTGTACATCTTCGATATCTCCTAAAAGCCAAAAAAACGTATGCAAGAATATAGCCTCGCATACGGTAGGTGCTCACCCGATAACAACATGAAGTATATCAAATTATAAAAGCATTTACAAGATAAAAATCAAACTCACTCTGTCAAAATCAATAAAACAAGATTCAATTAATAAAAAAGAGACATACTACATGTACGCCTCTGCGATTCTATATTCCTTATCTTACTTTTATACAAGCTGGTGACTAGTCAGTAATCAATGTCAGAATATCTTCGATAGATTTCCCGCTTTCCTGAATCATATCATAAAGCTGACCCAGTGCTTCTTCTCTTTTCTTCTGTTCCAGTGCTTTTTTCTGATCTAACAAAGCATCCATTTTAGACTGAACTTTTGCAATTTGTTCGTCTATAACCGCGATCTGATCGTCAATTGATTTTCTTTGTCCTCTTGCCATGATTAATTCCTCCAATATAATTTACTTTTAATGTTAATATTGTAAATCATTATTGGCTATTTGTCCAGGTTATATACAAGTGTTTTATAAAAGTTGGTGCTATATTTAACTAATTAAGGAGTTTAAAGTAGCAGCAAGTATTCTTTTTCTTGACATACCAGGATTTTAAATGGCAAAACCATCTTTTTGTTTTCTTTTTACCATACGAAGAATAAATACAATTACAACAATTTTTATCCATAATCCTCCATTCTCCAAGCTACCTTCTATATATGTGATTTGTCTTAACAATAGGCCATGATATTTCTTACATTGATTTATTTGATATAATTATCAAACAATGTAGACTTTATTTGACGTATGGTATATAATAGGAATTGTGGAAAAAATACACATATTTTTCCTTTTTATGGCTGTAAAATAAAGTCTACATTTTTTTGACTTATGTATAAAATATCTATTATTCCGGTAGTCTTTAAAGTATGAATTAACAATCAATAAAGCAAATTTGATAATTTTTCCCTTATAGATTTAAATAATAAAAAAGAGCCGTTTTGAACTGCCCCCAATAAGTTAGAACTAAAAACCAACTTATTGGGGGCACCTCATTTTTGACTCTTTTTACATCCGGATTCATATGGATATCTTGAGATTCCAGGGATTATACATTTTGTTACACCATTATCTTCCTATTTATATATGGGACGATTTTTACTTTCAGTCTTCGGCACGCTTTATGGTACATTTTTAAGGCTTCCCTCTCCGATAGTTCTTCCCCAGACCAGTTTAATTCCATGTTGGGAAAGAACATACGGATTAATTCGAACAGAAGTCTTGCATTCTCATTTTCAAAAGGAATATTATTTATGGTAGTCATAAATTATCATCTCCATTTCTTTCATAAATATGTAGCTCAAAGAGTTAACATGCAATTATATTGTAGACTGGAATATACCGCTTGTTGTTTATTTCTGGAATTTGAAGACCTTTTGCATGATAATACATAGCGAGTGCCTGCTCTTCTGAGAGTGGCTGCCCCTTAAGATCCAGTGATGGATAATGGCTTTCTATTTCCTGAAACAGCAGCTCTGCACTCTCATTTTCAAATTTTATATCTTTGTGTTTCATTTTTTTGCTCATGTGAATCGTCCTTTTACCAAACATATGTTTGTGTTTTATATTTATTATAACCACTAATAATTTTATTGTCAAGTTGTGATTGTATCTATTAGATGTCATGTACAGCGCCAGGGGTGTTTTAATCGATATGGATGATGAGTGGATTATGCTGGAAAGAGAAGAAAAATCAAAAAAGTCAGTAAAAGTGCTGAGAATTGAAAAAGTCGGAGGAATAAAAGAAATTATACATACGGATTGTTAGTTAAATATATTTCATTTGGAGAGCAGATTGATGACTGCTCTCCTGTTTACTTATTTTTACAGTTGCTGATCCTCATCGGAAGGAACATATCTGCAGATATCTGACACATCGCATTTTAAAATTCTGCATAAGTCATTCAATTTTTGTGTGGTGATACCTTTATTGTGTTTTAGCTTATTTAAGGTACTGAAAGAAATTTTGTGCTTATTTGTTAAAGTATAGTATGTTTCGTCAGATTTTCTCAATGTCTCCCAAAATGGTTTAAAATCGATCATGCTAATTCCTACCTTTCAATTAATAATAGACTTAGCATAAATTATATTCTTATTCTTGAATATATTCTTATTTGAGAATATAATATATTACATAGTATAAGGGAGGTACTGAGCATATGATTGAATATCTGCAAGCCTATAGGAATCACATTAAACATGGTACAAGCAGAGTTTCTTTTTTGGTGGAACTTTACCATTGGAAGTTAGTTGATAACGATTATGATTTTTTGTGGGAAATTATGCCGCCTGATATTTCTGATAAAGAATTATTCGAATTCTGCAGAAAAGTACCAGGTTTTTTAAAAGATTATAATTAAAAATGAAGAGTAGTTTATATACTCTTCCATTTTGCACCAGAGCGTGATTTTAGTTTGCTTTCTGGCAGCTGTGCGTCACACTTTGTGGCCGATTTGACCCGGATGGAGGGCGCGCAGCGGGCTACGTAACCTGAATTCGGGGCAAATATGACTAAAATATATAGAATCAAAAAATAGAAGAACCGCCGAAAATTAACAGCAATCCTCCTACTACATTTTCATTTCTTTAAAAACATACGCGCTCTTACTGCAGTGTCTGTCTACAACTGATTTATTCATGATTTTCCGTCATAGATTCCACATTATTTAACATTTCATAACATTT
The DNA here is from genome assembly GCF_001029355.1 of Robinsoniella sp. RHS. NCBI lineage: Bacteria > Bacillati > Bacillota > Clostridia > Lachnospirales > Lachnospiraceae > Robinsoniella > Robinsoniella sp. RHS. Next base: position 5,936 of record NZ_JNGB01000017.1, on the reverse strand, counting down.
AGAACATGCAAAATTATTTTCAACGCACATATCCATATCGCAGTTGGTTGTTTCTTTAATATAAGATACCCCCCACTCCATGATGTTTATCATCACGGGGATGAAGCTCTTGCCGATTTCAGTGATGGAATATTCAACTTTCGGCGGAACCTCTTTTTAAACTCTCTATGTATCAGCTTATCTCTTTCTAATTCCCGCAATTGCTGGGTAAGGACACCTCGTGACACATCGGGTATGAGTCTCTGCAGTTCGCCAAAACGCCTGGTTTTCTGAGCTACGATCCATAAAATAGTTAATTTCCATTTTCCCATTAGTACATTTTGTGTTACCGTTATGGGACAAAATATATTTGCAAGAGTCCGCCCATTTGGAACTGTGGATATCTTCGAAAACAAAATGTATATCCAAACCGGAAAAACTAAAAATGTGTCAAAACAGATTCATTCTAATCCGCAAATCGAAATCTGTGGAATGGCAGATGGTAAATGGATCCGCGTGGAAGCTGCTGCTATTGAAGACGACAACGTTGAAGCAAGGAAACACATGCTTGACGCCTATCCTGAATTGCAGAAATTGTATTCAGCTTATGATGGCAATACCGAAGTTTTTTATCTAAAAGATGCTATTGCGACTATCTCCTCATTTACAGAAGCTCCCGTGACTATTAAGTTTTAATTCACAAATTGGCACCGTACCGGCAGCAGATCTAGACAAGCCACCACACATTTTTATACATAGTTTCGCATTTTCACGCCCCCTTATATTATTTTTGACGTTCCCGGAAATCCGGTTTGTAATCAACAATATTAAGGGGGCGGTCATGGGATAAAATGCAATCCAGACCTTAATAGAAATCAGTGCTGTTATTTCCTGAGCAAAGCTTTTACTTCTTTTGATGATAAACAATATTGCTTTGCAACTGTCTTGATATCCTGAATCTCTTTATACGTTTTGCTGATAGCCTCACTACTAATTTCTGCAACTTCCGGCTCATTCATGTATTCTTTCATTTGTTCTTTCATTTGTTCTCCTTTTGATATCGGCAATCACTCTGTTTTTTCCACTCCGCTTTCCCTGATATAATAAGTTATCTGCCTGATCGATCCAGTCGTTCAACGGTAAGTTATTAGTTCCTTTTGTCACACCAAATGTTATTGTGACCGGAATAGAACTATCATTATATTGAAACTGGTAATTACTTATCCAGCGGCAAAAAGATTCCAGTTGTTTTTTGGGATCACTGTATTCTGCTTCTGAAAAAACCAGTACAAATTCCTCCCCACCCCACCGGCAAAGAAATACATTCGGATCAAATTGGGAACGCATCTGCTCAGCCATTTCTTTTAAGATAAAATCGCCGCATATATGCCCGTAGGTATCGTTAACTCTTTTGAAATTATCAATATCACCTATTGCCAGATAACTGTTATCGCCAGGACAGATATTGAAGCAGTCTTTTAAATAACGACGGCTATATAATCCGGTAAGCTGGTCATAATCTGCCAGTTCACGCAGATTCCTATTTTCATTAATCAGCTCTTTTTTATTTACTAATGCACTTATTTTTGAAACGTATGCTGTGTAGAGTATCATAATAAACATACTGATGCTGTTGCAGCTAAAGTAAAGATATAAAGATGTCTTTTCTGAATAAACCATTGGGTTATGTTTTATAAAATAAAAGTACAATATAAACATTGTCGCTATATGCATGAATGAAAATATATAAGGTGTATATGAGGAACGAAACGGGCAGAAGTAGACCATACTCGCCATTGCTATTAAAAACATGTAAAAGCCCGCATCCCATCCAAACAGCAGTGTTTGTGTGATAACAAAAATACATGCTTCCAAATGGATCAGAACCACGGTAAGTGCATATTTATGTTTACTGACAATCATCACTAATATCGTATAAAATAACACACTCAAAATATTATAGGCAAATGCAGGAACAATTTGAAAATAAATGTATATAAATGCATATACCGTATGTAAGATGATACCCAGAAATGCTATGTTGCGATATACATTATGAATATAATCGATATCGTTCTGATTCTGTGATTTCAGCATTTTGTATCCTCCTGCTCTCTGGAACATTTTTATATTTTTGTATCATAGTACTCCATCCGAACAGTAGTGTGTTTCGCCCGTTCTGTGTGAAATAAGATTAATTTTACCTAGCAAAGCGTCCATTAATCAGTTAAACCCAAATTATTCCTGCTCTTCTAAAGTTACAAATATTCATTCACTTGTATTAAAACTGATAAATTTATTATAGTATAGCATCCTTAATAAAGGAAGTAAACGAAAGCTTTTATATACGTATGAAAATTATTCTCTGCATCTGCAATCCCTTCTTTGCGGTATTTTTCCACTATTTCAGGATGTATAGCGGGCTGCGTTGCCTGAACTTTGAAAAAATCTCCAACCACATAAATATGGCTGGAGATAAATAATTACTATAACATTATTTGACTCTAACTTCACAAACTGCCTGCATCCCGCTGCTTGTCTTTACTGTGATACTTGCATTTCCTCTTTTTATTCCATTAACAACACCTTTATTCGCTTTATGTCTATCTCTAATAATATTCCGGTAATTACCCTTCTTCATGAATCTCATACTTTTCTAAAACATGATCTTTCCAACGAATATCAATGGTTCTGTTACCTTTGATCCGAAGACCTTTCACACACCCATCTTTCCATTCCTCCGGAAGTGCCGGAAGTATCTTCAATTCTCCTCCTCTGTCCTGCACAAGCATATTTGCAATGGCTGCGCTGCCGGCGAAGTTACCGTCGATCTGAAATGGCGGATGCATATCCCAGAGATTGGGATAGGTAGATCTGGTAAGCAGGGTTCTCAGATATTCAAAGCTCATTTTCGCATCCCCCATGACAGCAAATACCTGAACAATCCATCCACAGCTCCATCCGGTGTGGCCTCCACCATTTTCCAGCCTTCTGTCCAGCGTTTTGCGGCAGGCTTCTTTCAGATATTCTTCTTCAAACAGCTCCGCCGGATACATTCCATACAAATGGGATATATGGCGGTGCCCCGGCTCAGATTCTTCATAATCAACAGGCCACTCCTGGAGCTGTCCATATTTGCCGATCTTATAGGGATATAATTTTGCTTCTTTTTCTTCTATTTCCTGCAATAATTCATCTTCTATTTCTAACTCTGCACATATCTTTTTAAAATCTCCAAACACTTCCCGGATAATCGTCATATCCATGGTGCAGGCATAGGTCAGAGACGCTTTTTTCCCTTCTTTGCCGGGTACGAGAAAAACATTTTCCGGAGAAGCGGACGGACAGGTTACATAATAACCCTGATACGGCACCAGCCAGTCTGCGCAGAACAGCGCTGCCTGTTTCAAAACCGGATATGCAGTTTCCTTCAAAAATTCTTTATTGCGGTGATACTCATAGTGCTTCCAGAATTCCTCACACATCCAGGCCCCTCCCAGCGGGAAAAACGAATAACACCCACTGTTTTCCTGTCCCCCGGTTTTTCCATGGGCCACTCCAACCGGATTGGTGTTCATCCAGTAGTCCGTATTGTGGGACACGGTAAATCCTCTGCATCCGAAATGTGTTTGTGCCGTTTTCTGCCCCTCAATGCTTAATCCTTTTACAAAGTTGAAGTATGGCTCCAGGCACTCTGCAAGATTGCAGCTCTGTGCATGCCAATAGTTCATCTGGGCATTGATGTTTGTGGTGAAATTACAACTCCAGGGCGCACGGAATTCCCAGTTCCAGATTCCCTGCAGATTCGCCGGTATTCCCCCTTCTCTGGAGGAACTGATTAACAGATATCTTCCATATTGGAAATATAATGCATACATCGCCGTATCTTCAATTCCATCTTTCATATTCCGTAAGCGAATATCGGTTGGCACATCCGGTTGACTGCCCAGATCCAGTTCTACCCTGTTGTAAAGGTTCCCATAGTCCAATTCGTGCTTTTCTTTCACCCCTTTATATCCGTAGCTGTTAAATTCAGAGACCACATCGGGATTCCTGACTGCGGTCAATGCTATTATTATTTCCGAAGCATTATTCACTGCCAGGACTGTCTTTTCCTCTTCGAATACGATTTCATGTGTTCCATCTGTTGACAGCAGGGTCAGATCTGCATGAAATTTCTGTCCGCGATCTCCCCATATAACAGGTGTTTCACTGTCCACATAACTTGGGTCTACATGCTCCGGGCAAGTTCCATTCATGCGGATCATCCCAGGCTTACTTTCATAAACCGGTTTTAAATCGCTTTCAATGGATACCCGAATCCCCATTACGCTTGCACTGCTGGAAAGCCGTATGTACATTGCTTTGGACGGAAAACTAGCAAAAAATTCTCTACTATAACCCACCCCGTCAACATCATAGGCGACATTTGCCAAAGCATGGTCAATATCCAGTCTCCGCACATAGTTTTCTACATTACTGCCATGGGAGAACTCTATTTTCAGATTTCCAAGCGGCAGATAGCTCTCTGTAAATTCAGCCAGCATTTTTTCTTCCACTAACCGCTGTGCTTCTGCATTTTTCCCTTCAAATATCAGTTTTCTTGCTTCGGGTAAAAATTCCAGTGCATTTTTATTATTCTTATCATGCTGATAACCTGACCATATCGTTTCTTCATTTAGACCTATGAGCTCCTGGCTGATATTCCCCCAGATCATTCCTCCCAGGCTTCCATTGCCGATGGGAAGTGTTTCTTCCCACCTGGCAGCGGGCTGCTTATAATATAATTCCATAAAATCCTCCTGATTAAATTCTATTCTATTTTTATTACATTTTACTTTCTTTCTATTATTCTGTATTTCTCTTATACATTTTAATACATCTTGGGCACAAAGGGAAGAATTATCTTTGATATGACGATATGAGTGATACATAAGCTTTAGCACATTAAAATTTGCGGACTTCAATAATTGTTTCCTAAAGTGCGAAATGCTATAATCTAAGTCAGAAGATAATTTTAATCATTATAAATGCAAATTACATCTATAACTCAACCAAAGGTAGAGTTGTGAATAATCAAACAGATAACTCTACCTTTGGTTGGTGTTAAATGTGATGTATTTATATTAAATTTGATATGTAGATTACATTAAAATTTGGAGGGATAACAGTGAATCAAGTAAAAATCGGGAAATTTATAGCTCATTGCCGTAAGCAAAAAGGGCTGACTCAAAGTCAATTAGCAGAAAAATTTGGTATTACAGATAAAGCAATATCCAAATGGGAAAATGGTAAGTCAATGCCAGATTTATCATTATTTATGCCTTTATGTAATTTGCTGGGAATAACCTTAAACGAGTTATTACTCGGAGAATACATTACAGAGGAAGATATAAAAGAAAAATCAAATCAAGTTCTTTATGAAATTATTAATGCCTGGATTGGAAAGGATAGAAGTTTTTCATATATGTCAATAAAACAATCAGAAGTTATACTAAAGGTGTCTGATTTGACTAAAATATAGTAAGCGATGAATAACATGGCGTTCCAAAATTCAGCCCCGGTATGAGATAATCTACCTACATGAAGTAGAAAAACCATGATCTGCCTAGAATTGACAGCTGAGCTTTTTACTATAAGTATACTACCTGAGTTTGAGCATTTTACTTCATAGTCTGCAAGAATGGAGTTGAAGTACTTAATGGACCATCCTCAAAACTTATCTGCTTCCGATCGTCGCTGGTTTGATTTAATCCAACAGTGCCGCACCAGTGGAAAATCCGATGCACAATGGATGCAGGAACATGAAATTAAATCACCCACTTTTTATTATCACGTAAAACAGCTACGCAAGAAAGCCTGCGATATCCCTGAAAATAGTTTTACCAGACAAAGAAACGATATCCAGGAAGTCGTTCCCTTGTTTATGAAGGAAGTTCCTGCGGTTTCTTCTCATG
>NZ_JNGB01000168.1:0-2904 GCF_001029355.1 Robinsoniella sp. RHS | reverse complement strand
TCCGGAAGTGAGCATCCGGAAGAAGCCCTGAAATTTATTAACCTGTTAAATACAGATCCATATGTGGGAACTTTAATCCGCCATGGTATTGAGGGAGAGCATTATACAGCAGTGGGTGAGAACCAGATTGACCGGACTATGGGCGGAACACTTCCACCGGATAAGAATGGGTATGATTATACCTTTGGATGGCAGTTTGGAACTCCGTTTAATCAGAAATGGGATATCTCATATCCAGAGAATATTGCAGAACTGTTCCAGGAATACAACGACAAGAGCGTTACAGCAAAACACAATGGATTTATGTTTGACACTGCTACGGCAGAAACTGTAATTGCTTCTGTGACTAACGTGGTGGCACAGTATGGACCGGCACTGGAGTCAGGAATGGTAGATCCGGAGGAAAAGATACCGGAATTCCTGAAACAATTGAAAGAAAACGGTGTGGATGAACTGTTAAATGAAATCAGCAGCCAGATTAAGGATCAGAAATAAAATGAAAGAACAGAAGTCGAAGCCAAATATAGTATTTATCCTCACCGATGACCAGGGTGCATGGGCAATGCACTGCGCCGGAAATGCGGAAATCAGGACACCAAATCTGGACCGCCTTGCAAAAGAAGGAATGCGGTTTGAAAACTTCTTTTGCACCTCTCCGGTGTGTTCTCCGGCAAGGGCATCAATTCTCACCGGTAGGATTCCGTCCCAGCACGGCGTGCATGACTGGATCCGTTCCGGAAATCTTGACCGGGAAAGTCTGGGCGGGGAAAAAGAGGATCCTTATTATGCCAGTGAAGAAAAAGCAATTCCTTACCTGGAGGGAGTGCTTACTTACACGGATGTGCTGGCGGCAAACCAGTATAACTGTGCCCTTGCCGGGAAGTGGCATCTGGGTGACAGCAGGAACCCCCAGCATGGATTTTCACGCTGGTATACCATTGCCAGAGGGGGATGCCAGTATTATAAGCCGGATATGATTGAAGATGGAGAACTGCACTTTGATAACCGGTATGTAACGGATCTGATCACGGAAAAAGCAGTCAGTTATCTGGATGGGCTGAGCGGGGAAGACCCCCCATTTTACCTGAGCGTCCACTACACTGCGCCCCATGACCCATGGGATGAAGACCAGCATCCCAAAGAATTTGTGGAGTTGTACCGGGACTGCAGATTCGATTCCGTGCCGGATCTTCCGGTTCATCCAAACCAGATTGAAAGTGCTCCTTATGGTACCGGAGAAGTCCGTAAGTCACTGCTGAGAGGTTATTATGCAGCTGTATCCGCTATGGATGCCGGGGTTGGGAAAATACTCAACAGACTGGATGAGCTTGGAATCAGGCAGAATACCATCGTCATGTTTATGGCTGACAATGGTATGAATATGGGTCACCATGGAATCTGGGGCAAAGGAAATGGAACATTCCCGTTTAATCTATATGATACGGCGGTGAAAGTACCGTTTATTGCATCCTGGCGCGGTAAAATACCCGAGGGCATTACAGCGGAAAGTATGCACAGCCAGTATGACTTTATGCATACGCTGCTGGATCTGGCGGAAATCCCTGCGGAACTGCCCGAAAATCTCCCGGGAAGCAGCTTTAAAGAGGTATTGCTTACCGGCAGGAAAAAGGGCGGTGGAGAGGTTGTGGTCTATGATGAATACGGTCCCAACCGGATGATCCGTACCAGTGAATGGAAGCTGATTCACCGTTATCCTTACGGACCGGATGAACTGTACCATTTAAGCTGCGATCCGCAAGAGGCAGATAACCTGATTGGCAGAGAGGAATATGGATCTGTGCAGAAAGAGCTTCTGGACAGGCTAACCCGCTGGTTTATCCGGTATGCGGATCCTAAAATGGATGCGTCCCGGGAAGGAGTGACCGGATTCGGGCAGTTGTGCAGGCCAGGGTGGTATTCACAGGGAAAGGATACTTATGCAAAATCCTCAAAATATCAAAGTAAGATGTAATTAACTGTTTTATGCCCCGCCGCCAACTTTCAGACACACTCTGGGGCAGGGGTTTTCAAATGAAATAGGAGGAAAAGGGTATGGGAAAGAGATTAATTAGTATGTTTTTGGCACTAATCCTGCTTTTGGCAGGTATTCCGGAAATGGGGCTTCTTGCAAAAGCAGCAGAACCCGGAAATGCAGATCTGTTGAAACTTGTCGTGAATGAGGTGCCGGTGATTCAGCAGGAATTTAATCCAGAGCAAACAGAGTACACGGGCACTGCATATATGAGCGTTAAGAAGCTGAATGTATGGGCTGTTCCGTCAGATCCCAATGCAGTGGTGAATATTAACGGTACGGAAGTGGATTCATCTAACGTCGCAAAGGATAATAATTACGGCAGACAGGCGGTGGAATTTGACCAGAAACAGCAGGCGAATATTACGATCCAGGTGTCCAATGGAGACAACGAAAAAACATACCATGTTTTGATACAGAAAGAAGATACGGACTACCGCGGCAGATCTTTAATTGAAGTAAAGAGTGTTTCAGCCAGCAGTGAGCAGGAGGGATTTGAAGCCGCAAAAGCCATTGACAAGAATGAGGCGGCAGGCTGGAAACCAAATGCAGCTAATGCAAAAGAAGTAGTTGGACAGTACATTGATTTTGATTTAGGACAGAATTATGTGGTGAGCAGAATGACGGCACTGCTTAACACCCCGGAAGACTGGGGACAAAACAGCATCTGGAATAATATGGTGGGCGTACAGGTGCGGGAAGACGGAAGTGATGAGTGGACAACGGTATTTGAAAAAGGCAATCTAAGAAACCGGACCCCGAGACAGGTCACCGACCCATCCAGACAGTTTCACCGCTATGAATTCGGAGACAACTACACAGGAAGATACATCCGATTTTCATATACGAGATACGAGATGAATCTGATTCCG
>NZ_JNGB01000167.1:0-4033 GCF_001029355.1 Robinsoniella sp. RHS | reverse complement strand
CCTATAAGGAAAACGTAAACCTACAGGATATTTGTTAAATGAGAAGAGCGTTGCGGCAGAATTTGGCGAAGAAAATTCCATAACAGAATACATTTCAGGGGACACGGTTCAGGTTAAGGCAGAAGCCCAGGATAATGGAGCTAAGGTGGAGCTTGTCTGCGGAACACAAAAAGCGGAAGGAATCCAATCGGCAGAGGGTGAATTTTCCATACACAGGGAAAATCCCCAGATAAAAGTTAAAGTAACGGCACGGGATGGGAAAACAACAGATGAGAAAGTTATCAATCTGAAAAAGGCAGTATATCTGTCTGATCTCACCTATGAGCCGGGAGCTACCGTTGGATATGGGGAAATACAAAAAGACAAATCATCTTCCGGTAAGGCACTCAGACTTGCGGATGATTTGGGAGAACCTGTCACCTTCAAAAAGGGAATCGGAACCCATGCGGAATCCGTTATAGAATATAACATAACGGGGAAAGAGTATGAGAAACTGGAAGGTTATGCAGGAGTTGACTATGCCCAATACAATGCAGAGTATGGAAGTGTACAGTTCCAGATATTTGTAGATGGAGAAAAGAAATTCGACAGTGGGGTAATGCTCCAGAAAACGTCTATGAAAAAAGTGGACCTGAAAATAAAAGGTGCTTCCAGAATTACCTTAAAAGCATTAGCGGGAGAAAACAACTGGAATGACCATGCTGACTGGGCAGATATGAAATTGTTGTCAGAGTTTCAGGAACAGGCAATCAATGAGTTTACCCAGACTATTCAACGGCCGGAGCATGGAACGATTACATCCAGTGTGGAAGGAACTAAATTAACGCAGGGAAGCACAGTAACCTATACCTTTGCTCCGGAAGAAGGTTATCGCTTGAAGAGTGCCGCCATAAATGAAGCCTTAATTAACCCGGAAAATGGTATTTACACCATAGAAAGTGTCGAAAGAGATATTACGGTAACAGCAGAATTCGAGAAAATACCTGTACCAAAGTATACCGTAATTTTTGATTCCAATGGTGGAAGCAAAGTAGAAAATCAGATAGTGCAGGAACATGAAAGGGTAACGCGTCCGGCTGATCCGGTCCGAAACGGTTATACATTTGGCGGGTGGTATCAGGATTCCTCAATGACAGTTAGCTGGAACTTCGAAGCTAACCAGATTTCGGCAGACACCACAATCTATGCAAAATGGAAAAAAGATGTAATTCCGTCACCGGTTAAAGTAAATAAAATTACACTTAATAAAAAATCTGTAAACCTGGCGGTAAAAGACAGCGTAAAAATTTCAGCCATTGTCCTGCCGGCAAATGCTCAGAATAAAGCAGTGGAATGGACTTCCTCCAACAGCAAAGTGGCAGTGGTAGACAGCACAGGAAAAGTATCGGCAAAGGGGGCAGGAGAAGCAATTATTACTGCAACAGCAAAAGATGGCAGCATGGTAAAAGACCAATGCAGGGTAAAAGTGGGGTATCGCATCACATATAAACTAAACAAGGGGACAAATGCCCCGGCAAACCCTTCTATTTACATCAGTGATCAATTGATTAAATTGAAAAAGCCATCCAGAAAAGGATATTATTTCTCAGGCTGGTATAAAGACCGTAAATTTAAGAAGAAAATAACCAGGATTTCTGGGGGAACAAAGGGAAATCAAACTGTGTATGCAAAATGGTCCAGGGTAAAAACAGAAAAAGTAAATAACCTGGAATTAGCAGGGAAAAAGAAAGGAAAATTGAAAGTCAGATTCCAAAAAGTATCAAAAGCTTCCGGATATCAGATTGTATATGCAGCAAACAAGAAGTTTAAAAAATCCAAAAAAATAGATGTTACCCGCACATCCAAAACAATTAGCAAGCTCAAAAAAGGTATTTATTATGTTAAAGTGCGGGCTTATAAAAAGGACTCAAAGAATGCAAAAGTATATGGTAAATACAGTATAGTAAAAAGTATACGGATAAAATAATAATATTCGCTGTGGATCATATAAAAAAAATTTAGAGACGCCATAAGATAACGGATGCTGTTATTTTATGGCGTCTTTTCCCAAGCCGTTTGCAACTCCCATTTACCGGTATCAAATATTTGCCTTAAAAAATGACTCATATATTCCAGCTTTTTACGAAGTCCAGGATATTGGAAATAGTCAATACCCTGTGGATGCATGGCATTTTCCATAATCCGCGCCCGGTCTTCGGATGGAAAACTTTTGGAATAATAATCAATAAAATATATGTTGCCGCTCTGGGAAGCTGCAGTAAAATCAAGATCTTTCTTGTCTTCATTTGTCCGGTAACTGTAATCATAGGAGAAGCCCGATGGATTCAATTGATTGAATACATCATCCGCATAATCATTAAGACCTTTCCCGGGTCCGGCGATTTTAGCATACCGGTCAATGGCATGGCTTATTTCGTGATAAATCGTACTTTCCAAACTGCTGAAATTGGATGCATTGAGAACAAGATACTGACTGCCATCCTCATAAAAGTAGACACCATTGGCATGATCCGGATTATTGTTTCCCACAGTACTAAAATTACCGGCAATATAGATACCCAGCTTTCCGGTTTCCGTTGTGTTGAGTTGTTGAAAGAAGTCATCAGGGTAGGAGGAAAGAGCTTTTTCTAATAGTGAAAGACTTTCTTTTAGCAAACGGGTCTGGTAAACGGGTTCTACATGATAACCCGGAAATTCTCTTTTACAATCATCGGCCAGGAAAATATTTACACCATACCGTTTGCCTAGTATTTCGGCACGATCTTTCAGTGCCTGAATCCCTTCCATGTCGGGCTGATCGGAGAAGTAATATTTTGTAGTATAATCCGCAGAATCCTGTGTGAGTTCTGTCTTCTGATTCAGATCCCAGAGTACAATATGTGAGTAGTTATGTTTAAACTGGAATACTGCCATATGGATAGAAGGCAGATATACCAGATCCTGGGGAGATCCAACAAACTGTTCACTGCCGGACTGCAGGGAAAATGAGGTTTTATATTTATTTTTTCCAGTGGACAGATCGTAGTAGTAGAGATCACAACTGCCGTAATCGGATGTGCTTTCCTGGAGTTTTTGAATGGAAGTCAGTGCCAGTCTGTTATCTAAATCAAACATGAGATTCCCATAGCCCAGGGGATCATCCAGTACCAGTTCCCGGATCTCCGGCTTACTGCCGGGAATCTGATAAAGTGCTTCCATTAACCCATCCTGGTATAGTGCGCCAAAGGAATCATCCTGGGAGGTTAGCTGTATGCTGCCGGGAATGGTGCGAAGTATTTCATTGGCGGAGATATCTATAAAATTCGTGACATAAGAATTCTGCTCACTTCCCGTACCGTTAACCGCCAGTATCTTACCGTCACAAAGCAGCTGTAAAGTTGTACAGAAGTTATTTTCCACCAATCCGCTTTTTATTGGACGGAGGGACTGGTCTGCGGTAGACAGCTCCTTCAGCCCGGATCCATCGGAGGCAAAATAATAAATCCATTTTTTATCCTCCGTAATCAGAGGTGTGCGGATACAGGGTTCTAACAATGAAATACGTCCTGTTTCTTTTAAACGGCTGTTGAGATAAATAAATTCCTGAGAAACGCTGTCAAATAAGCGGAGTTCTTTTTTGGAAACCGCAATATTCTGCTTATCCAGATGAATGGCACCCGTAATGGCAGCTGTGTGCAGGATTTTATTTTTAAGCGGGTCATAGAGATAGAGGGAAAGTGCATTATGATCCTGCTGGATTACCAGTAATTGTCCCTGAAATGACAACAGTATCTGATCCGTGTATTCTTTCTGGAAAGGATAATCCAGGTCTGAAAGGCTGCCGCTTTCATTGAGGGGAGTACCATTCTCCTGTTCGGTCTCTTTCGTATTAGATGTATCTAATGTGTTCGTATCAGGAGTAATGATGCCTGGCAGTTCCGACCAGGGTGAGCTGTTTTTAATGCTGGGGAGTGAAAGGATGGCTGAGTCAGTGCCCGAAAGGATGGAAGGTAAAACCGGCAGGTGCGCGTGTGACTGCAATGACTGAGCAGGA
>NZ_JNGB01000166.1:0-2692 GCF_001029355.1 Robinsoniella sp. RHS | reverse complement strand
GTTGCGTTGTCCTTCACTGATCATGAAATACACTGGATTTCCATAAGCATCCACAATGGCGTGTATTTTTGTACTGGCTCCGCCCCGGCTGTGTCCTATTTCGCTAGAAGGCCCCCTTTTTTTGCACCTGCACTATGTTGGTGCGCCTGAACGATAGATGCATCTAACGAAAGTTCTTCCAATGCGGCTTCAAGGCTTAGAACGCGAAAAATATTATCCAGTACGCCAGCATCAATCCACTTACGAAAACGGCTGTATACACTTTCCCATGGCCCATAACGCTCAGGAAGATCACGCCATGGGGCTCCGCTTCGCGCCAGCCAAATCATTGCATTAAGCATGGTACGGTTTTCTTTTGAGGGACGACCTGGTTTTCCTGTGTTTTCAGGAGGAAGTAAAGTTACTATATGATTCCATTCATCATCTGTTAATTCATATCGTCTCAACATATAAAACATAAATACTGTAATTTGTTTATAATATTAGTAAATGCTTGGTAGTAGCGGATATAAAAATACAATATAAGATTATAGTACTTTTATGTAAACTGTCTAGAATTCATGTACTGCTTCTGTAAGATACTGAATTAAAAAGAAGTATAACAATTGTAAATAGAACTTTCAGAAAATATTGAGCCACTAAGAAGTTACAGAGACAAAAGATATAGATTAAAGTCAAAATAAAAGGGGATGTGCCTATGAGTAATATCAAAGACTTAGAACTTAAAATACAACATCTAGAAAAAGAAAATGAATATCTAAAGTCATTGCTCCACGAGGCAGGAATTTTCTTTGAAAATAATTCAGTTACCAAAGAAGCATATGAAATAAATCAAGGGCAACGTATTATTCCGAAAACTAATATAACACCAGGAGATGCTAATAATTTTTTCAGTATGTTTTGGGGAAGAATGGATGTTTATAGTCAACGGACGATTGTTCAGTCAACTGGCGCAAAAAATTATTATCCTCAATGTTATAAAATTTGGAAAACGGGGTGCCCTAAAAAGAGTGAGAAAAGTAAAAGATGTAGTGAATGTAGTAATCCGGCCTTCATTCCATTGGGAAAGGAGCAAATTATCAGACACTTAAAGGGCGAATTGGAAGATGGAACCGATGTGATAGGGATATATCCTCTACTTAAGGATGATTCCTGTAGATTTATTGTGTTTGATTTCGATAATCATGAAAAAGGAGCGGACAAAAATGATTTTGCAAATGATGATGATTTATGGAAAGAAGAAGTAAATTCTCTTCGAGAAATATGTGAAATTAATGGAATTGACTCCTTGGTGGAAAGATCTCGTTCCGGTAGAGGCGCCCATCTTTGGATATTCTTTCAACAGAAGATAAATGCGAGTCTGGCGAGAAAATTCGGCAATGCCCTTCTTAGGAAGGGAGCTGAAGCGGTAAATTTAAAATCATTTCACTTTTACGATAGAATGCTGCCGATGCAGGATCATATGCCAAAAGGTGGGTTTGGTAATTTAATTGCACTTCCATTGCAGGGCAGGGCACTTGAGAATGGAAATAGTGCATTTGTGGATGAACATTGGAATGCTTATCCCAAACAATGGGAGGTGTTGATGTCAAAGAATAAGCTTAGCAAAGAATTTATTGAAGATAAAATTAAAGAGTGGAGATTACATAGCACAATTGAAAGTGTATCCATGGATGAAATCAGAGAGAAAACGGATAGTAAACCATGGGAGAGAAAAACGGATTTTTACATGGAGGATGTGAAGGGGCAAATGCATATTACTTTGGCAGATGCTATTTACGTGGATACATCAAATTTAAAGCCACGGGTGCAGAATCAAATACGAGAGTTGGCGGCTTTTAGTAACCCTATATTTTTCAAAAATCAAGCTATGGGATTGTCAAATTATGATAATGCACGTTTTATTTATATGGGGAAGGATATCGATGGATTTATAATAATTCCACGAGGCCTTTTGGATAGCCTAATTGATGCTTGTGAAAAATCTAAAATCAAGTTTGAGATTAATGATGAGAGATTTAGTGGGCGGAGTATCAATGTACACTTTAATGGGGAGTTGAAGGAAGCACAGGTAAGAGCCGCTGAGACTTTGGATAAGCAACATACAGGAATTTTAAATGCTGCTACGGCATTTGGTAAAACGGTGGTTTGCTGTAATATAATTGCAAGAAAGTGCGTAAATACGTTGATTCTCTTACAATCCTCTGCTCTAATGGAACAATGGGAAAAGGCGCTTAAGGAGTTTCTGTTAATTAATGAAGAACCACCCAAATATAAGACACCATCAGGGAGGATTAAAGTTCGAAAAAGCAACATCGGTAAGCTGCAGGGAGCACATGATTCGACAACAGGGATTATTGATATAGCAATGGTAGGATCGTTATGTAAAAAAGGTCAATACCACGACAGACTAAAGGGATATGGGATGGTGATCTTGGATGAATGTCATCATGCTGCGTCAGAGACAATTATAGATGTCTTACAGGAGGTTCAAGCCAGATATGTATACGGGGTTACTGCAACGCCAGCAAGAAGTGATGGATTAGAGAAGATAAACTATATGTTATTAGGTCCGATTCGTTATAAATTTACATCTAAGGAACGAGCAAAAGAGCAGGGAATTTTACATTTGGTATATCCGAGATTTACAAGAGCAATTGCGCCGAGATTTGGAAATGATAAAATGCACCCT
>NZ_JNGB01000165.1:0-18869 GCF_001029355.1 Robinsoniella sp. RHS | reverse complement strand
CATGAAAGAAGAACAGCCGAAACCCACACCCGCACCACATCCGGAACTGGAGCAAACCGGTACTTACAAGGTACAGGCGGGCAGCTATAAGGATAAGAAGCTGGCGAATAGCCATGCAGCTGTATTAAAAAGCAAAGGATTTGATGCAATCGTTAAGGAAGAAGCAGGACAGTATAAGGTACAGTGTGGAGCATTTAGCAATAAAGGCAATGCAACAGCCCTGGCGGATAAAATCAAAGGCGCTGGCTTCGACGCAATTGTAAAAGGTACAGAAGATTCCGTATGGGTTGGAAGATGCACTGGAGATGGTGTTAATGTCCGGAAAGGGCCGGGGACAAACTATGGTATCATTTCTGGACCATACAAGACTCTTAACAAAGGTAATCTTATGGATGTAATTAATAAAGAACCAGGATGGTACCAGGTTCTTATTGCTAAGAAGTACAGCGGTTTTATTTCTGCGAAGTATATAGAAAAGGTATAAAAATAGTCCATGTTATAATGCGGCTAGATCGGATTATCGTAGGTGAGGTACGTGGAGAAGAGGCGCTTGATATGCTGCAGGCGCTCAATACCGGACATGATGGCTCGCTCAGCACCGGACATGGGAACAGCCCCAGGGATATGCTGGCAAGATTAGAAACAATGGTTTTGCTGGGGATTGAGCTTCCGGTGTCGGCAATCCGCAGGCAGATTGCATCCGGAATTGATATTATGGTACACCTGGGGAGAATGCGGGATAGAAGCAGAAAAGTGTTAGAGATCATTGAAATTATGGGTTATCGCTATGAGACGGAGGAAATTATGACAAAAGTACTGTATGAATTTGAAGAGACCGGAACAGAAAAGGGTAAGATTACAGGTCAGCTTGTAAAAAAGGCTGCGTTAACAGATACCAGAAAATTACTGCAGCGGGGAGTCTACACTGGAGAAAAGATTTGAGGTATTGGAAAAAATTAGCTGCCTGGCGGTTTTATGCAGGAGATAAAAGGAGGATGAGAAATGGACTATAACCAGTATAATTTTACGGGTAAGCAGTGGATTTACCAGGTGCTGCTCTATGGGGTAATAGATGGAGCTGTCAGTATATTGTTTTACCGTTCCTTTCTTGCATTTATGGTTTTACTGCCTGGGTTCTTTTTTTTTCAGAAGCAAAGGAAAGGGGACTATATTCTGGCAGGAAAAAAAGAACTCAGCAAACAATTTCTGACTGGGATACAGGCCGTCTCTGCTGCGTTGTCTGCGGGATATTCCGTTGAGAATGCTTTTGAAGAAGCTTTGGGAGATATGGAGCGGGTGTATGAAAATGACGATATGATTATGAAGGAATTCACGCATATCAGAAATCAAATGAAGCTGAATCATACTTTAGAAAATCTCTTGCTGGATCTTGCAAAAAGAAGCAGGATTGAGGAAATTGAGAATTTTGCTGAGGTATTCAGTGCGGCAAAAAGAACCGGCGGTGATCTGATAACAATTATTCGAAATACTATTTTATGTATCAGCCAAAAAGAAGAAACAAAAATGGAGATTGAAACCTGTCTGTCCGCCAAGCGTCTGGAACAGAAAATAATGAGTGGTGTTCCTTTTATGATACTAATTTATGTAGGGATTGCATCTCCGGGTTTCTTAGATGTAATGTATCACAATCCTGCCGGGATCTGTATTATGAGTCTCTGCTTGATAACCTATGGAGCTGCCTATATGTGGGGGAAGAAAATCGTGGATATTGAGGTGTAGCGTATGATGTTATGTTGGGGGTTACTGGCGGTATTTGGCATTTTATTTGCAGTGGCATCTGCGGTTAAAGTTCCGGAAAGCTTCTATATTAAAAAGCTTATGATACCGTTTTATAAAATAAGTATTTTTATATTCGGAATGTTTCCAAAAAAAGGACGGTTTTACGTTCAAAAGAGAGTGGAAAAAGATCTGGAGGCTGTTAGCTGCGGGAAAAAGGCTGACATTCAAAATTATTATATGGAAAAGCTGGCACTGGGGCTGTGTATTGTTTTTATAGGGACAGGATGTTCTCTGGGAATACAGATTTTAACGGAATCGGATCAGATATTAAAAGAAGGCAATATACTGGAGCGTCCGGGATATGGAGAAGGAGATCTGGAAACAAGCCTTCAGGCAAAAATTGAGGGATTAGAGGATAAATCCGATATATCTTTTGATCTGGGAGCACAGCAGTACCGTTTGGAACAAAAACAGGAATTAATAACCCAGGCAATTGGGAAGCTGGAGAAATTAATATTAGGGGAAAATAATACTATGGACGAAGTAAGGAAAAAATTGTATCTTCCCCAAACAATTCTGGAAGGAAAGGTTCAGGCAGAATGGATTTCTGAGCCACTTGAGATAATCGATGAAGAGGGATTTATTATCGGTGATATTCCGGAAGAAGGGATTCTGGTAAAGTTAACCGCAAGCCTGGAATGCTTTGGTGAAAAAGGAGAATTCTGCACTTATGCCCGGGTGCTGCCGCCTGTTTACACAAAAGAAGAAGAATTATATGTTCAGTTAAAGAAGGAAATTGAACAGGCAAATAAAGAAGGGGCAGCAGAGAAGGAGATGGAACTCCCGGATCGAGTTGATGGTAAGAAAGTCAAATGGTCTAAAAGTCCATCAGAGATTGCAGGAATTTTATGTGTGGCAGCTATTTTGGCCGGAATCTGCGTCTATATAGGAAAGGATGCCGAACTACATAAATTGGCGGAAGAGAGAAGCCGGCAAATGACAATGGATTATCCTGACATATTGTTTAAACTGTCCATGCTTCTGGGTGCCGGTTTAACATTAAAGGCAGCATTTTCTAAAGTTGCAGCAGAATATGAAAAAAGTAAGGATTTCAGACATAAACGGTATGCTTATGAAGAAATGGCAGCCGCCTGTCATAAAATGCAGTTGGGTATGTCGGAAGCTGCAGCGTATGAAGACTTCGGAAACAGATGTCAGGAGATCAGATATGTAAAACTCGGCTCACTGCTTGCTCAGAATTTGAGAAAAGGTTCTAACGGACTTATGGAAATCTTACAGAACGAAGCGCTTGCCTCCATGGATGAGCGAAAACAGATGGCAAAGCGGTTTGGTGAGGCAGCCGGAACGAAAATGCTTCTTCCTATGGGAATGATGTTAGTGATTGTATTGGTTATTTTAATGGTACCTGCGGTTATGTCTTTTTGACGTCATAACTTAGATTTAACCTTTGCGTTACATGAGGGAAAGGAGGTGAGCAGCATGAGTCATGTCAGAGATTTTATCCGGGAAGAAGACGGCATAGGGGTTGTAGAGATTATTTTAATATTAGTGGTCTTAATCGGTCTCGTTATAATCTTTAAAAAACAACTAACCAGTCTGGTTAAAAGTATTTTCAGCAAAATAACAAGCCAAAGCAATGGAATCTAAAACGTGTTTAAAGCGTAATTATGATTTCGGTTGAAAAGAAGTTTTATGTTCAGATTATAAGATGAAAGGGGAGTATAAAATGGGGTGGTACAGACCAAAGGGAGCAATCACCGTATTCTTAAGTTTAGTTAGTGTACTGTTCTTATCTCTGATCTGTACAATGGCTGAATCGGCAAGGGTGCAGGGTGCAAGAGCGAAAGCAGAAGCAGTTTTGAACATGGGACTATTTTCCGTGTTTGGAGAATATGAGAAAAAGCTTCTGAATCAATATGATATTTTATTTTTGGACGGAGCTTATGGGAGCGGTACATATCATTCGGATAAAGTCAGACTCCGCATGGAGGATTTCATGTCCTATAATATCAATCCAGGTAAAGGATTTTCAGGCAATACTTTTGATCCGCTGAAGATGCAATTAGAGGATTGTAATATTAAGGGGATTTCATTGGCAACGGATGAGAAGGGAGAACCGTTTTACCAGCAGGCAGTTACATTTATGAAGGATAACCTGGGGACAGAAGTCCTGAACAAATTATTAAAGGATTCGGATAAAGCAAAGGAACAGGAGGAAGCTCAAAAGCTTTATGAAGAAAGTGATGAAAATAATGGAAAGCAGATGGAAGAGCTTAAAAGGCAGGAAGAAGATAGAATGGAGCAGGAAAGGCAGGAGGCAGAAAATAATAGTGGAGAAGAGGAGTTAGAACTGCCGGCGGAACCGGAAGAAGTACCGGAACCGGTTGAGAATCCACTGAAAATCATTAAGAAAATAAAGGAAATGGGAGTATTGGCTCTGGTTCTTAAAGATCCGGATGCTTTATCTCAGAAAGCATTGAATATAGCAGAAATACCGTCCGGACGAGAGCTTGAAGAAGGAAACCTTCCTATTATAAAGAAGCATGATGGATTGAGCGGAGATGTTCTGTTTCAAGAATATCTGTTGGATCATTTTCCTGATATGACCTCCAAGAAGAAGGAAGGGGCGCTGGATTATCAAATAGAGTATATTTTATGCGGGAAAGAGAGTGATCAGGAGAACTTAAAAGGTGTTGTGAACCGACTGCTTTTACTGCGGGAAGGGAGTAATTTTTTATATGCGTTGTCAAATCAGGAAATGCAGACCCAGGCGGGAGCATTGGCAGCTGCAATTGTAGGTGTATTGGCAGTGCCGGGACTTGTGACAGTGACAAAAATGGCGCTATTGCTGGCATGGGCATATGGGGAGAGTCTTTTGGATGTGCGCACCTTGCTTTCAGGGGGCAGGATAGCATTGGAAAAGACAGCGGCTACATGGAAACTTTCTTTGGAAAACCTGGGAAAGATAGCAGAGATTTTGCAGGAGGATGGAAGTTCGGACCAAAAGGGTTTAACTTATCGGGAGTATTTAAGAATGCTGCTGTTTACGGGGAAGAAGGCGCAGTATCCTATGAGGGGACTTGATTTAATAGAAGCGAATTTAAGAATGGAGGATAGTACCAAATACTTCAGGACAGATGCCTGTATCGAACAGATAAAAGCAGATACAAAATGGCAGGTCAATCCGTTGTTTATGAGAGTATCCGGAGCATTTTTGGGAATTGGAGAAGAAACCATAAAGTTTGAAGCAGAGGGTGTTTTTTCTTATTAAGTCAGGATGAACAATAAAAATCAGGTGAAGGTGAGGTGGATAAGGATGTTCTTTCGTTGTATCAGATTCCATAAAAACAAAAATAAAAACATAATTAAGAACCAAAATAAAAACCAAAACAAAAACCAAAATATTAAAAGAAAGGTAAAGAACTCTCTCCCGGCAATGATTCATAAAATGATCCATGACAACGGAAGAATATCCTTATCTGCCTTACGTCAGGCAAGTCTGACTATAGAAGCGGCAGTGGCATTACCATTATTTCTGTTCGCCATGATTTCTGTCTTATACTTTATACAGATAGTAGATTTATCAGTACGGCTGACCGGGGCGGTATGTGAGACCAGCAGTGAAATGGCTGTATATGCATATGTAAAAAATGCGGGGAATCTGCAGGAGGGAGGCATATCGGATATTATTACCGGTGGACTGTCTGCCGCTTATGCTAAGAACAAGGTGAAAATCAGGGGGAGATTGCAGGAAAACCGGGGCAGCCTCAGCCTGTTAAGGTCATCGTTCCTGAAAAAAAGTCAAATAATCGATTTGGCAGGAACGTATCAGGTGAAGTATCCGGTGACCTTATTCCCCATGAAACAAATAAAAATAGCTACAAGAGGAAGAGTAAGAGCGTGGACCGGCAGAGATGGTGTCAATGGCGATGGCAGCACTGAGGGTGAAGGAGCATTGGTTTTGATAACGGTAAACGGTAAGGTTTACCACAAAGATCCGGAATGCTCCCACATAAAATTATCCATTAAGCCGGTTAACAAAGATGCTGTGGAACACCTCAGAAACGAATCCGGAGGTAAATATTATCCTTGCGGACAGTGCCAGGGTGGAAGCAATACGGTATATATAACGGATACCGGAGACAAATATCATTCTTCGCTGGGGTGCAGCGGGTTAAAGAGAGGAATATTACTGGTTCCCATGTCTGAGGTACCAGACTGGCAGCCCTGTTCCAGGTGCGGGCAGTAAGAAGTGATCTGGACCAGGCTTATAGGTACACGTAAAAAAGTTCTGGTTAGAGGTTCACGTAATAAACGTAAAAAGTTGATGAAAAAGATTCACATTCAAGAAAGGTATGCGATGAATAAAGAAGGTTTATTATTATTTCTGATTATCAGTGCGGGATTAGATATTAAACGAAAAGAAGTGTCAATGGTATTAACTGGTCTTTTTGCTGCAGCAGCTGTTATCTGTAATCTCGCCTATCAGCAAATTCCGGTTATTATCTGGGTCTGCGGTATTTTACCGGGTATATTCTTTTTGGCTGCAGGATGGGCGACAAGGGGAGCTGTTGGAAGCGGTGATGGATTTGTTATTGCAGTGTGCGGATTATTTTTGGGAATTTGGGGGAATATCCAATTGCTGCTGATTGCGCTCTTTCTTTCTGCCCTGTACAGCATGGTTTTAATCGTGGTTAAGAAGGTAAAGAGGAGCCATACCATTGCATTTATACCATTTTTATTATTGGGCTATATCATTATGCTGACATTTGCCGGAGGTGAGGTGTATTAAATTGTGGAAAAGAAAGAAAGGAAGCTATACAGTGGAAGCCGCCATGCTGATGAGTATCTTAATACCCGTTTTTATTGGAATCATTTATCTGGGTTTTTTTCTGCATGATAAAGCATTGCTTGAAGGAGCTGCATTGGAAACGGCACTCTATGCCAGCCTTCATAATGTAGATAATAAGAATAACAATGAAGTGGAAGCACGGGCAGGAGCATTGGTTAAGGACAGGCTTTTGGGAACCAGAAAGTTAAAAAGTTCCGTGTCAATGGGGAAAGAGAATATTACGGTAAATTATAGCGGACGATTTCCGGTTCCGGGGTTTGTAGTCTCATACTTTATGGGAAATGAACTGAGAACCGGTGTTAATAAAGAATATACGTTAAAGCGTCCGGGTGATACCATACGCAAAGTAAAAGGTTTGCAGCGGCTTTTGGATAAGGGGGAAAAATAATGCAGGTAAGCTATAAAAGAGATATGAATCATAATTATCTGATTCTGGATCCGGAAGAACAGATATATGGGAGCGAATATCAGATCCGAATGCTATCCATGAATGATATACGGGGGCTGTTAAAATGCAATATGAAAAAAATGGACGGAAAAGTTTATTTTTACTATGAAGTTACATCAAAGCAGTCGTTGGAGCGGATCTTTGAAAAGAGTACTATGACCATGGATGACATTAAAACGCTTCTCCTTGGAGTTAAATCTTCCATTGAGAATGTTGCGGCTTACCTGCTGGAACCGGATCATGTATTATTAGACCCTTCTTATATTTATATGGATATTGAAACGAAAGAGCCCTGCCTTTGTTATCTGCCTTCTTATAAAGGCTCTATTACATGCTCATTCAAAGAACTCGCGGAGTTTATACTTAAGAGATTAGATCATAACGATCATGGAGCGGTATCTCTGGGATATGATATCTACAGGCAGACAACAGAAGAAAATTTTAGTATAGAACAGATTATACAGAGTGTTTACAGGGTGCAGACATCCTCTGATTTAAGGTTATCCCGTAACTCCGGTCAGCCAGGTGAGCTTGATGTAAATGCTGAGCTTACATCAAAGGCTTCTAAGTCCGTTAAAGCTGAGTTGAACCAAAAGGAGGAACTTGAGGAAAGTCCGTTTATAGATACCACAGATGCGGAATTAAAGAGACAAATCTTAGGTGAAAAGGAAGACGGAAAAGTAAAAGAAGAGTCGGGGCAAAAAAGAGACAAAAATAAAGAAATAAAAAATAAAGATATAAAGGTTAAAGAACGTAAAGTTAAAGAAGTTAAAAAAAATAATGAAGTTAAGGGGAAGCATGATAAAAGTTCCTATTATAATAGGAAGGAAGACGGCAAAAATAAACCTGGGAGGGAAATTCGAGGCAGTCATAAAATTTGGGACAAGGTGAATTTTAAATTAAATTTTTTTATAATTACTGTGACAGCTGCGATCATAGGAGGGATATTTGCGGCAGGAAGTTATTTGGAAGCAGACATGACCCTGTTGGGAGGCATTGTCTTTTCTGTGTTAGGGGGAGCGGGATATTTCATCTCCTTTATTAATAGGAAGAAACTCAACAAAAATGAAAAACAAATCAAAGGAAACTCGGATATAGATAACATAGCAGAATTTCTGGAAGAAGATGAGAATGATATAGAGGCAGGGGTAATTAGCGGCATGGAAGCGGCATTTAGGCCAGATATGCAATTAAGGAGCCAAACTAAAATAGAGGAGGGGTATCAGGCAGAGAAGGAAGAACAAATTGGACAAACTACAATTCTCTGCGGTGATGAAGAACTTAAAAAATTATGTTTTATCAGTATGGAACCTCATTTAAGAGGGAATATTCTTTTATATGATAAAACACTGTATATAGGAAAGATGAAGTCTAAGGTGGATGTACGAATAGATCTTCCGGTAGTAAGCAGGGTTCATGCTAAAATCTGGCAGGAAGAAGGTTCATTCTATGTTATGGATTTAAACTCCATGAATGGAACGTTCCTTAATGGAGAGAGGCTGGAAGCTAATGAAAAACGTGAAATCAGGCCTTCGGATGAAGTGGCTTTTGCCAGAGCTTCCTATTATATAGGAAGGTAAGCGTTCATATGAAACTTAAAATAGGGGTGTAAGCGTTAAATATAGCAGAAACTTATCCCTGATTGGTTGCAGAACCGGGTGCGTTATGATAAGATAACTTCAGAAAACAGGTGAAGTTAATGGAGGAAAATAGATGAATATCATAGGAATTATTGGAGCGATGGATGTAGAAGTAGACGCACTGAAGAAGGAAATGGAAAATAAAACAGTTACGGTTAAGGCTGGTATGGAATTTTGCCAGGGTATCTTAAAAGGACAAAACGTTGTTATTGTAAGAAGTGGGATAGGAAAGGTAAATGCGGCTGTTTGCACACAGATCTTAGTGGATGTCTTCCATATAACCAGAGTAATAAATACTGGTATAGCAGGATCACTGAATGCAGGGATTGAGATCGGTGATGTGGTTATTGCTACAGATCTTGTACATCATGATATGGATGCTACAAATTTTGGATATCCATTGGGACAGATCCCTCAGCTGGATGTATTTGCTTTTGCAGCAGATAAAGAGATTTCCGAAATCGCAGCAAAAGCCTGCCAGGAAGCAAATCCTGATATTCAGGTATTTCGGGGAAGAATAGTAAGTGGCGATCAGTTTATCAGTAATAAAGAAGTGAAGAATAAGATTACGGATAACTTTCAGGCCTATTGTACAGAGATGGAAGGGGCAGCAATTGCCCAGACCGCATATCTTAATAAGATACCATTTGCAGTTGTCAGAGCAATTTCCGATAAATCTGATGATAGCGCAACAATGGATTATCCTACTTTTGAGGCAAAAGCTGCACAGCACAGTGTAAATCTTGTGAAAAAGCTGATGGAGGCATTGGGTTAATTCGGATTTTTGGTGGGGAGAGGACATGCTCTCCCCCAAATCAAAAGCAATGCAAGTAAATTTTTATTATATTTTTTACCGAATCAAAATTTTTTTGAAAATATCTTGGCAAATCTGCAGAAAGCATTTCAAATATTTTTTTAACATTTCTGAAGCATTCCCCAAACTGCCTTCGAACCGCTAAAATAAATGGATTTCAGGAAATTGACTTATAGAAAAATGAGTTATTTCACAGTGAAATTGAAGGGTCTAACTTGAACCCCAAAACTCCAAAAACCCCCGTAAATAAGCCGTTTCCGAGGTTTTTTTGTCGAACGATTCTACTTTACAAATTATTTTTTGTGGGATATGATGGCGGTACAAATCAGAAAGGTGAAGGGGGATCACAATGATAAGGTCTATCTTACAACAAAACATGTTATTTTACGCAATGGCAGCAATCTGTATTTTGGGGGTAATCAGTCAACTAGTATTAAATATTCTATATGACAGACTGATACGGGATGCAGAAAACTACACAGAAGCGAAAGGAAAGTTTATGAAGCGGTTACGACAGCAATACGTCGCAAGTAAACGGTTAAATGAGGGATTAACCAATACATCAGTTTTTGTAAAGAAAAGCATTTATCAGTATCATTGCCTTGGCATGAATCTACACCAATGGCGCCGTATGGGAGGAACAGCACTTGTTCTATGTTTAGGAATAGCCGGAGCAGGATATCTGCTGGCAGGTGCACAAAACCTCGCAGTAAATATTGTACAGAATTATCTATGGGCCGGTGGAGCGGCGCTGCTGCTGCTGCTAGGAACCCAGGCGGTGATTGATGTTGGATATAAAAACAGGTATTTGCAGGTACAGTTGGAAGATTACCTGGCAAATTCCGGAATAGGACATGCTTATAAGGAGGTGGACCTATCATCACTATCGGAGAGTGAGAAAAAGCAGGAGCCGGTATCAGAGGCAGAGTCAGTAAAAGAGAAAGAAAAGACGCCGATTTCACTAGGGGTGAAAAAGCGGCAGGTCAGGCCGCTGGAAAGTAAGGCGCAAAAAGATAAGCGTGAGTTAAAACAGAATCTGGCAAGAATAAAGGAGGGGTTAGATGAGACTGCGGCAGATCGTGAGCATAGCAAGGAGCGGAACACGGAAATCCTAAAACAAATGGATCCTGCGGAGCAGGAACGAGTCATAAGGGAGGTGCTAAAGGAATTTTTGTCTTGATTAAGTGTAGTACATTTGGTAGAATGATGGATAAGAACATATAAAACACGCATAGAAGGAGTGAATATCATGGGAAATAAAGTAACGTTTGATTATTCAAAAGCAGCTGGATTTATTGGTGAAAACGAAGTAGAAGCAATGAAAAATATAGTTGCTGCTGCTAAGGACACGCTGGTATCAAAGACAGGTGCTGGGAATGATTTCCTGGGATGGATTGATTTACCTGTAGATTATGACAAGGAAGAGTTTGGAAGAATTGAGAAGTCAGCGGAAAAAATTCAGGGAGACAGTGAGGTGCTGCTGGTCATTGGTATCGGCGGATCCTATCTTGGTGCCAGAGCGGCAATAGAATTTTTACGCCACAGCTTTTATAATATGGTTTCAAAGGAAATCCGTAAGACACCGGAGATTTATTATGTAGGAAACAGCATCAGCAGCACCTATTTAAAGCATTTAATCGATGTTATCGGGGACAGAGATTTTTCTGTAAACATTATATCAAAATCAGGTACCACTACTGAACCAGCAATTGCTTTTCGTATTTTCAAAGAAATGCTGGAAACAAAATATGGCAAGGCAGAAGCAGCCAAGAGAATCTATGCTACAACGGACAAGGCCAGAGGGGCCCTTAAAAACCTGGCTACCGAAGAAGGTTATGAAAGCTTCGTAGTTCCGGATGATGTGGGCGGACGTTTCTCCGTATTAACCGCAGTAGGACTGCTTCCTATCGCAGTAAGTGGAGCAGATATTAAGAAGTTGATGGAGGGCGCTGCGTCCGGAAGACAGCGCGCTCTGGAAGCTGATTTTGAAGAAAATGATGCATTACAGTATGCAGCAATCCGTAATATCCTGTTAAGAAAAGGCAAATCAGTAGAGATATTAGCCAACTATGAACCAAGCTTACACTACGTATCTGAATGGTGGAAACAATTATATGGCGAGAGTGAAGGAAAAGACCAAAAGGGAATATTCCCTGCAAGCGTAGATCTGACTACAGATCTCCATTCTATGGGTCAGTTTATCCAGGACGGAAGCCGTATTATGTTCGAAACAGTATTGAATGTAGAAGAGTCTCAGTGTGAGTTAAAAATCGGGGAAGAGCCGGTAGATTTAGATGGCCTCAATTATCTTGCAGGACAAACTGTGGATTTTGTAAATAAAAGTGCTATGAATGGAACGATCCTTGCTCATACGGATGGAAATGTGCCAAATCTTATGGTTACTATTCCGAAGCAGGATGAGTTTTCCTTAGGTGAGCTGTTCTATTTCTTCGAATTTGCATGTGGTGTCAGCGGCTATACATTGGGAGTAAATCCTTTCAATCAGCCGGGTGTCGAAAGCTACAAGAAGAATATGTTTGCGTTACTTGGAAAACCAGGATTTGAAAAAGAAAGAGAAGAATTGTTAAAACGTTTATAGAAGTGATTTTTATCGAGGTATTAAGAAAGGTATTTAGCCGCAGTCTGCGGCAGATGATGTTAAAATAGATCGAAGCAGCTATTTTGTAACAATTAGTATTTTTAAGATAGAAGTTCATAGATATAGGTTTTAATTAGTGCGATTCCAGGGATAAGTGGGCCTAATTCTAGATATGGTTCACAAAATCAGGAAAACTGCATAAATTCATATAGAAGGGGGCTGCCTTGTGTTATATAAGGTGGCCTTTTTCCGATGGATTTTATATGGATTCAGGTAAACGCCTAAACGCAGGTAGTATGAGATGTCGGAAAGGAAAGCCGTAATGATGAAGATCGTGATATTAGAAGGAAAAACAATAGGAAATGATATGGATTTGTCTTGTTTTAAAGAACTTGGGCAAGTGGCTGTCTATGATACAACCCAGGAACATGAGGTAGCGCAAAGGGTAAAAGATGCAGACATTGTGATCATGAATAAAGTTCCTATGAATAGGGAGAATCTTGTGAATGCCACAAATCTGAAAATGATTGCAGTAACGGCGACCGGTTATAATGTGCTGGATAAGGAGTATCTGGATTACAGAAATATAACAGTTGCCAATGTGGCAGGGTATTCCACAAATGCAGTTGCACAACATACAATTTCCATGGCGCTGTTTTTGTTACATAAATTAAGTTATTATGACCAGTATGTAAAAAGCGGGGAGTATGTGAAAAGTGAGCTATTTACACATTTTGGTGAGCAGATTTTTGAACTGGAAGGTAAGAACTGGGGGATTATCGGATTAGGGGCAATCGGCAGGCGTACTGCCAGGATTGCAGAGGCTCTTGGCTGCCATATAATCTATTATTCTACTTCGGGAAGAAATAAAGATGCGGTTTATGAGCAGGTTGATTTTGATTCTCTGCTGCATCGGTCTGATATTATCTCGGTTCATGCGCCGCTTAATTCGGATACCGAGAATCTGTTGAATTTACAGGCTTTTGAAAAAATGAAAAATACAGCAATTTTGTTAAACGTAGCAAGAGGTCCTATTGTAAATGAAAGAGATTTAGCAGAAGCATTAAAAGAGGGGATGATTGGAGGTGCCGGATTGGATGTCCTGACAGAAGAGCCCATGAAAAAGGACAATCCGTTGTTGGAAATCCAGGATAGCAGGAAATTACTCATTACCCCTCATATTGGATGGATCAGCAAGGAAGCCAGAGAGAGGCTGATGAAAGAAGTATATTTAAATATTCAAGCATTTCAAAACGGAGAAAAGCGAAATGTAGTTTGATATATTGCTGTTTGAGAGAGAATGGAATTCATTTGTAGCCACTGTGGGAGAAAGAAGTTCTAAATAAAGCCCCCTTTAGCAGGAGGCTTCATTCGTAATGCGTTTTAGAGAATGGTTTGAAATCAATTTTTGCCAGATGTGCGTCAAGTCTTGTGAGAGTCTATTCCTCAATAACATGTATCTCCAAATAATCAAAATCAATCGATTCAATAAAATTATCCTGATTAAAACGTGCTTTATCATGGCGTTTGAACTCAGCCACTGTTGCATCCAGCCACAGTGGCTTACCCAGATCAAATTCGTAACAGGCGGCATCCAGGGCATTAAAAATTTTATGGGTTCTGGTTTCACCGGTGTCATCACAGATCACGGTATCCCGCAGCATTTTATTATCTTTAAATATCTTAAACCATATTCGCATCATATTAATGTGTTTCCTTTCTTGCTGTTCGTCTATTCAAGATTTCAAACTGCCGCTTATTCATTAAAGTAGTCATAGATCAGAGAGGATAAACTGTTGATGTGATTTACTGCTGAATTGGTGGCAGCCAGGTCTGTGGACATAATGCATAGTATGTAATCACAGGCGTTGGAATATACAATAGCAGCATCATTTTCGGAGTTGCTGACCTCACCTGTTTTATTTGCACTTGTCACGCTTTCCGGAAGTCCGGCTGGAATCTTATAAGTGATTTTCTGATTTAAAAGGAGATCTTCCATGCTTCTTGAAGCAAGGTGCGAAACAAGTTTTCCTTTATATATTTTTTCCAAAAGTTTTCCGCAGTCAGCGGGGGAAGTCTGGTTTACTGCATTTTCTACCCAGAGGCTGGGATCAGCCAGTCCGTTTACCTGCTTGGTGTTTTTAAAGCCGTTCTTCTGGATAAATTCATTTACCATCTTCATGCCTTCACTGTGGTCTTTGGTCGGTGACAGGGATCGCACCAGTTCATTGGAAGACTCATTGTCACTTACGGTGATCATATCATTTAACAGTCGGTCAATGGTTTCGGTTTTTTCAAGAGTTCCATCTGCAATATGCTGGTACACGGTTCCCATGATGTAAAGCTTAATCAGACTGGCTGATTCCATGGGATGTTCATTGATGCTGATCACGTCTCCTGTTTTTAAATTTTTCAGGTAAAGCCCCCAATCGCCCGCGAAGCTGTCAAGCATATTGGTAAGTGTACCTTCAAACTCTTCCCAGGTCTGCTTGATGGGAAGCTTTTTGTGTAGATATAATGGTGTCAGTCCAGCTTCTTTTCCTACCCTCAGGTCAAAAGTCTGGGGAATGGATTTCTTTGAAGGTTCTTCACTATATCGGAGAAGATAACTTTCAGGGGAAGCCATGATTGATTCAATTTCCGTAGTGGATGGTTCGGTTTCCGGTGAGGAGTTGATAACTGCGGTATCTTTTTTGTTATAAATCTGATATTTGGAATCTGTATCGGATTCTTCTGATGAAATTTTATAGTATCCCGATTCGGATTCAGCTTTTTCTGTGACAGTAGTACTGCTGGAATATTCAGCAGTGGTTTCTTTTTCTGTAAAATCATACTCATTCAGTTCTGAGTTGTAGAGATCGTCGTCTGTATCATTCATTTCGTTGGAATCATTGCCTGAGTTTTCTTCCAGACTTATGCGCAGTTCCTGAAGCTCGGTGAGTTTTTCTGTAATCTGGTCATATATATGAAGTTCTAATGTACCTGTTTTCTCAGCTTCACTGTTGGATGTCCCCGATGAGTCGGATGAATTGTTGGTTTTCAGGGACAGTGAGTCCGATTCCTGTCCGGATGCAACGGTATAGACTGTTTTTTCCGAATATGCGGCAGAACCGAGCAAGAAGGCGAGAACAATAACGGCCAAACATTGAAGCGATTTAAAAAGTAGTGCTTCTTTATCTTTTATCATTTTGTATCAACCTTTCGACAGTATATTCTATGTTACATCATACAATAAACCAAATTTATTGTAAATAGGAAATGTAGGGATTATTGGTTGCCCTCTGCCATGTTTCCATAGTATAATCATACCAAATACAAAAATCCCGGAGGCGTTTACATTTATGGAAACATTAGAAAGACGAGAACAAATCATTAAAATCCTGGAACAGAGCCAGGTTCCTGTGTCTGGGACAGAACTGGCGAAAAGACTGTCTGTCAGCCGTCAGGTTATTGTCCAGGATATTGCACTTTTACGGGCGGTTAATAAAAATATACTGTCTACCAATAAGGGCTATATACTCTACCATACATCAGTTCCGGCAAGGGCAAGGCGGTCGGTTCGGGTAAAACACCGTGCAGACCAGACCCGGGAAGAGTTGTACTGTGTCGTTGACCTGGGCGGGAAAATGCTGGATGTGGTTGTAGAGCATGAAATATATGGGCAGATTATGGTAGACCTGATTATCTCAAACAGAAGAGATGCAGATGAATTTGTAAATAAGGTGGAGCATTATAAGACCCGCCCGCTCAATGCGTTGACGGATGGGGTACATTATCATACAATCGAGGCGGATTCCGAAGAAATTCTGGATGAGATTGAAAATGAGCTAAAAGAAAAAAGAATACTTGATTAATGATCAAAAATATGGTACATTTTCCCCAGTGACAAGACAGCTGTCAAGAACTTATAATACTGTATAAAGACTATTTTATAGGGTAAAGTCTTAATTGATGGCTAATACGATCCGGGAGGGAAAGATGAATTTAATTAAAAGGTATTTAAACAGAGTTTTCATTGATGGTCTAAGTGGCATGGCTCTGGGCCTGTTTGCTACATTGATTGTTGGAACCATCATTCAACAGATTGCAAATCTGATCGGGGGCGATATTGGAGCGCTGCTATTCCAGGTGGGCAAGGTGGCGGCAGCCATGACCAGTGCAGGTATTGGTGTGGGTGTTGCCTATAAGTTCAAAGAAAGTCCGCTGGTAGTACTTTCTGCGGCAACGGCCGGTATGATTGGCGGCTTTGCAGGCAAGATTCTGGCTGGTACCGTTCTGGTGGACGGGGCGATTGTTCTGGCTGGACCGGGTGAACCCCTGGGAGCTTTTATCGCCGCATATGTAGCAATTGAAGTGGGACATCTGGTGTCCGGGAAAACGAAAATCGATATTCTGGTAACACCGATTGCAACAATTGCATCCGGTGCAGCGGTAGGCCTTCTGGTTGGACCGCCCATTTCCAGATTTATGGAAGGACTTGGAGCAATTATTAACTGGGGAACCGAGCAGCAGCCATTCCTGATGGGGATTATCGTATCTGTAATCATGGGTATGGTTTTAACACTTCCCATCAGCTCGGCTGCACTGGGCGTAATCCTCAATCTTTCCGGTCTGGCGGCAGGAGCGGCTACCATAGGGTGCTGCTGCAACATGGTAGGATTTGCAGTAGCCAGTTACCGGGAAAATAAAGTGGCGGGGCTTCTTGCCCAGGGTATAGGAACCTCTATGCTCCAGGTACCCAACATCGTACGAAAGCCGGTGATATGGATTCCCGCAATTTTATCCAGTGCCATATTAGGGCCTGTTGGTACGATGATCTTAAAAATGACCAGTAATGCAACTGGTTCCGGTATGGGAACCGCAGGACTGGTAGGACAGATCATGACGTATCAGACTATGGCTCCTGTGGAGGGATCTACCGTAGTTTTATTCAAAATAGCGGTGATACAGATCTTACTTCCTGCAATTGTAACGCTGATTGTATCAGAATTTATGAGAAAGAGAAACTGGATAAAACCAGGTGATATGAAGTTGGATTTGTAATATAGCCTCAGAAAGAGCAGGGATAATTGCCAGGTGAGTTCTGGCATCTGATTCCTGCTCTTTTGTTTTCCCATTTTATCTGTTTTTCTATAAACACTTATGGTAAAATAAATAATCATAACACGTTGGAATCGTTTGTACATCATTGCCCACATAAAATGCTGCACGAACATATATTAAAATAAATCAGGAGGTTTGGAAATGTTAAAAGGAACAGGTTTGGTTCATATTTATTATGGTGATGGAAAAGGAAAAACTACAACCGGTATGGGGCTGACGATCAGGGCAGCAGGATTCGGGTACAAGGTTCTGGTTTACCAGTTTATGAAGAACAATAAGACCAGTGAACGTAAGATTTTGGAAAAGGTAGACAATATCCGCATCATAGATGGGCTGGAGGAAGAAAAATTTAGTTTTCAAATGACACAGGAGGAAAAGGCAGAGCGCAGGGAGTTTTACAAACAGCAGTTTTTAAAAGTGACACAGATTGCCAAAGAAGAAGGATATGATGTGCTATTTATGGATGAAACAATTTATACCATCAGCGCAGGACTGCTGGATGAAAAGGTAGTTTTAGATTTCCTCAAAGATAAGCCGGAAAATCTTGAGGTCATCATAACGGGAAACACCCCTAGCCAGGAACTGATAGATGCTGCCGA
Organism: Robinsoniella sp. RHS; assembly: GCF_001029355.1. NCBI lineage: Bacteria > Bacillati > Bacillota > Clostridia > Lachnospirales > Lachnospiraceae > Robinsoniella > Robinsoniella sp. RHS. The sequence goes on along the minus strand of NZ_JNGB01000165.1, from coordinate 1,053 downwards.
CTATGTATCTGAGATAAGAAAGATTAAACATCCCTTCAACCAGGGACAGGCGGCACGTGACGGTATTGAGCGGTAAGTAAAAATGATATATTTTTGTAGTAAAAAGTTGATTTTTTTACTACTATTTTTCATTTTGTAAAATTCCTCCCACATGGGTCAAAAAAGTAAATTTTTGTGACAAGTAATCGTATGTACTTTGTTATTTGTAATCATTATACTGATGATAAAGATATGCGAAAGGGAGGAAAAAAGATGAAATGGAGAGGAAAAAAACTGACAGCTTTATTGGCTGTAACATGCTTATGCCTCAGTACTCCGCTCACTGTAGCGGCTGAGCTGAGAGAACAGAGTTCTGTTATAGAACATGTTGAGACAGAAGCAGAAAATCCAGTACAAACAGAAGACGGCAGCGCACAGGAAGGCAGAACAGAGGCCGGGAGCGAAACAGAGACGGACCAGGTGCTTATGGATGAGAACCAGGCAAAAGAAGCTTCTGCAGACTGGGTTGAGGTTGACAACAAATCAGACCTGGTAAAATACTCCGGGAAATGGGAGGTGGAAACGGGAGACTCCCATATTGGAGGAGATGCCAGGCAGTCCAATGCACCGGGTGCATGGGCAGAGGTTACGTTCACTGGTACCGGTATTCGTTGGATCGGACAAAAAGATACCAATTATGGGGAAGCCAGGCTTTACCTGGATGGAGAAGAAATAGACAGGGTAAATGCAGCAGGGACAGCAGTAATGCAGGAAGACCTCTATACGCTGGTTGGAATTCCCTTTGGTGAGCATACCCTCCGTGTTGAAGCGGTAGGACCTGAGATACAGTATCAGAACTATATTGAGGTGGATGCGTTTGAATATACTGGGGATACCAGTGAAGTAAAGGCGGATACCTTAAGTGTAAACCCGGACACAATATCCTTAAAGGTTGGAAAAACTACCAGCCTGAGTGTTGATGTACTAATGGGAACTGCACATGTGTATAATCAGGAAGTGGAAGTGGTCAGCAGCAATGAGGAGATCGTAAAAGTCAGCGATGGATTAACTGTT
>NZ_JNGB01000164.1:0-4256 GCF_001029355.1 Robinsoniella sp. RHS | reverse complement strand
ACAGAACCGGGAGCATTGGCAATTGGACATCCGACATTTAAGAACACGGAAAGCTTGGCGGATGTATACGATTTGGGAGGCGTAACGTATGATTCAAAAGAAATGATGAAAGCACTCTATCAGCAGGATCTGGATAACGGTGGAGATTCCTTTTATATGGACCGTATTCTGGCGCGTTATGGAGTGGCAAATGGCAACGCAGGCAATAATGGGGATGATGATGGCAATACGTTTATGACCAGAGGCCGGGCACTTTATATGTACACCAGCAATCCGGCCATTATTGGTTTTGGCGGAAAAACCAGCTATGGATGCAGTTCTTCCGGCAGTTCCCTGGGAGGAGACATGTATGCGATTAGTTTTTCGGAGGGTTCCAGCACATTAAGCTCCAAAGAAGTAACAAGTAAGCGTGTGAATTATCCAAGTAACTGGGTAAGCCAGTATCAGGTTGGTTCCCTGACAGCAGATGTGGAGAAATTCATCAGCAATGAAAATGTTGCGGTAACGACGGTTAATCTGACTAATACAGAGGGATCTGACAAAACGATTACGGTTAATGTTAATTCCAACTTTGTAAGCAGCCGTGATGAAGTGACGGTGGGAGGCGAAACCCAGCTGGAACTTACCGGATCTATGAATTCTACAGCTGATTTAACAAAGATCACTACCCGCTTATCTGGAAATGGATTTGAGTATGCGGAAGGATCTAATAAGTCCATGGTGAAAACAGTCACCATCCCGGCAGGACAAACAGTAGAAGTAAAAGTTGTTATGGCTTTTACCACAGAAGAACTTCCACAGTCCACAACAGATTACGTACGTTTTCTGGAACTGGATGGTACGAGCGCATTAAAAGCACAGAAGGCAGAGTACAATCAGTACTGGGCGGACAACCTTCCATACATAGACGTACCGAATAAAGCAGTCCAGAAGGCTATTGACTATCGTTGGTGGCTGGAACGTTTTAATACAATGGATGCTAATATTCCAGGATATGACTTCCAGTACCCGGTAACGGTTGAAGGTGTATTGGGCTATAACAATGCTATTGCATTGACTCAGCCAATGCATTTACAGGATACGAAATGGTTAAGAAATGCTTACTTACCGCTGGGTCAGCTGTTATCAGTAGGAAACAGTTCCCAGAGCAGCGCATTCCTGGACAATCCGGGTAACCGTTCAAACTGGAATAACCATTATGGACAGTATATCGCAGACGCAGGATTAGAGGCATTTAATGTTATTGGCGGCGGGGCAGAGCTGGCTGAAAACCTGGCATATTATTTTGAACATGATGCCAAAGGACAACTTGACCACTACGGCAACCATACAAGTGCAACCACTCCTGAAAATTATCTGATTGATTACCAGAATAATTATATGACAGGAAACGATGCAGATACGATTTCCATGCATGTAAAAGGAATTGGAAACTGGAAGACACATGGAGAAAATGCATACGTATATGCGGCTGCTCAATCTGCTTCTGACCTCTATGGAATGTTAGGAAATATTGAAAAATCAGAGGAAATGAAAACTCTGGCTGAAAATATCCAAAGTGACATCCTGGAGTACCTGTGGTGTGACCAGTGCCAGAAATTTGAGACACGTGCAGTAAGTCCTACCAGCTCTTTTGTTTCCCATAATCCGGACAAACCAAATCTGGTAGAATTGACAGAATCCAATAACTACAATTATTTCTCTGTTGGAGCAGTTCCCACAGACGAAGCATCCATTGCAAAATATAAAGAAGCACTTAAGACCTTTACCAATGGAGAGGATTTCCCGATCTTCCCGTATTATACGGCAAATCAGGTACACAATAAGCAGCTTCCGGGATCCAATAACTTCTCGAATATTAACTTTACTGTTCAGGCAAGAGCATATGAAGCAGCACTGCGTACCTATGACGTAGAGCAGGAATATGTAACGGATGATATGCTTGCCCTCATGGTTGAGTGGTGCGCATGGAATATGTATCCCAATGGCGGAGACATCCGTTATCCAAATAATAACGAATTCTTCAATATTGATGATAAGACATTAGAGACCTACTACCGTTCCTGGATTTACCACAATATCCTTGGTAACTATACCTATCTCTTTATTGAAGATATGGCAGGCGTACAGCCCCGTTCCGATGAAAAACTGGAACTGGATCCAATCGATTTCAGCTATGACCATTTCATGGTAAATAATATTCGTTATCATGGCAAGGACATAACAATCAGCTGGGATAAACCGGACGGAAATAAATATTACGGTGACAATGTACCGGAAGGTTTTGCAGTATGGATCGACGGCGAATCTGCATTTGTATTAAATGATCTGGTTCACGTTGTATATGACGCTAAGACAGGCGAACTGGAATTCCCGGAAAATGAAAAAACTACAGTACTTTCAAAAGCTTCTGTTTCTGAGATACCGGCAGCAATGGATGTTGCTATTACAGACAGAAATGCCGTTGAATTGCTGAAAAAATCCGGAATCAATGGTTTGACAAATGAAGCAGAAGGTGCAGCTGTAACCGCATCTTATACTCCGGCTAAAGCAAGAGCTGCAACATGGGCAGAGAAGCATCGCGCAGATGGAAGTGACGCTACCTCAAAGGCAGTAAACGAGACAGCTCCGGACCCACAGGCTGTAACCGATGGAATGACCGTTAATATGCCATTCTGGGGCAATGACCAGAGTACCAATGCAGCAGATTCCCTGGTAATTGATTTAGGCGGACAGAAGAATATCGATATGATGGATATTTATTTCTACAATGACCGTCAAAGCGGAGGTTATGCAGAACCGACGAAATACACGTTGGAATACTGGGACGGCAGTGCATGGAAGCATGCAGAAAACCAGAACAGGACACCTGCAATTCCAAGGGCAAATTACAACGAAGACAAATTTAAAGAAATTACCACGGACAAAGTACGGGTAACCGTAACAAATCAGCCGGGACGATATACGGCAGTTACAGAAGTCCAGCTATTTAAAGAGGGCGGAGACCGTCCGGCAGTAGAAAACCAGGCGCCGGACGTAACAGTAAAAGTAAATACAGAGAAGCTGGAGAATATGAAAGCTTCACTGACCGCACAGTGTACAGATGACGGATTGCCATATGATAAGACACTTACTTATAAATGGGAAGTAACCGAAAAACCATCTGATACGGCATCTGCTTACTTAAGCGATGAAAAAGCCTTAAATACTTCGTTAATCGGTTCCGAAGAAGGAGCTTACAAAGTAAGATTCACAGCAGATGATGGGGAAATACAAACAGTAAAAGAACTTTCCGTAGAGATTAAAAAAGCAGATACACAGGCAGATATAGATGTTGCGCCTTCTGCTGCTGCAAGTTCAGATTATACAGCAAGCTGGGAAAAACTGGACGGAATCAATAATACAGCATTTGAGCCGACAAAATCTGCTGGCGGTACTGGCAAAGGCTGGGGCAACTGGGGCGTTTCAGGCGGAGCCGGATCTAACCACTGGGTACAGTACACCTGGAAAGAAGCTGTCAATATCTACAAGAATGATATTTACTGGTACGATGATAACGGAGGAACCCGCGTTCCATCCTCCATTCAGATCCAATACAGAAATGATGCAGGCGAATGGGTTGACGCTAATGTAATTACCGATTTCCAGGATGCGAATAAGAAGAACAAATATAATACCATCGATATGATCCCGGTAACCACAACCGCACTGCGCATGAATATGAAGCTTTCCGCAGCAGGAACCGGAATTTACCGCTGGAAAGTATACAGCACACCGGTAGAAGAAATCCTTCCGGTATTCAAAGGAACAAAAACCGGAACCATTCCGGAAATGCCAAAAGATATTATTGCAAAAACTTCTTACAGCGAATTGAGATCCGTAAAAGTACTCTGGGATGCTATCACACAGGATCAGGTAGCTGCAGACGGACAGTTTACAATCAATGGTGTAAATGAAGAAACCGGTAAATTTGTTACGGCGACCATTACAGCAAGGTCTGATATGGATAAAGCAACCATTACAACCGTCGACGACACAACAGTCAACACCCTGGCAGGAAACCTTCCATATATGCCGCAGACCGTTATGGTTCTGTACAACAATGGTGTAAAGGACAATGTCAGTGTCAAGGTAACATGGCCTGAAATTACCGCAGACCAGGTTGCAGCGGAAGGAACATTTACCATTGAGGGAGTTGTTGAAGGTACAACAACAAAAGCAAAAATGACGGTTAATGTAAGAGGAATGTCCGTAGA
>NZ_JNGB01000163.1:0-6959 GCF_001029355.1 Robinsoniella sp. RHS | reverse complement strand
GGAAGGCTTACCGCAGAACTGGCATTTTCTAACCTTCCCAGAGCCCTTTTTGGCGGCACGCGGGCATTCGCTCCGAAATCCTGATGCATTTCGCAGCTCACTGCCCGCTTACAATCCGATGGGAGCCAGTCGAATTGTATCCGCCAAAAAGCACTCTGGGAAGGTAAGTAAATACTCAGCTCTGCTATACGCCTTCCAAATCAATGTCCTGGCTCGCCCCCTTCTCTTTCCGAGATAGCATTCGTTGATACAAAGCTGGTTTTCTCAGCATGATGGGACCCCGGGGTTGTGGCATGCTGTACGCTATTGGCATAGAACACTTAAAAACCAATAAACCAGCTGGATTTTATCACTCTGAACTGCCGTAACACACTCTGCTGCATCCAAAAACGAACAGACCGTCACACCCCAAGGGTCTACACCAGGCTGAGAAAAGCAGCTTTGTGTCAACGAATGCTATCTCGGAAAGATGGGTGTGGGAAACTGGTATGGGCGGAGAAAGCGTAGAGCAGATCTGAGTATTTACTTACCTTTCCGAAGTGTTTTTTGGCGGATAGTATTCGACTGGCTCCCATCGGATACTAAGCGGGTACTGAACCGAGAAATGCATCAGGATTTCTCGGTGAATGCCCGCGTGCCGCCAAAAAGCGCTTCGGAAAGGTTAGAAAATACCAGTTCTGCGGCCAGCTGACGGAGCCCATGCCAGTTTCCCACACCCATCTTTCCGTACACTACCTACATCTACAAAGCGTCATTCCTCAGCTAAACCCCAATTTAATAAGTCCCATACTATTTTTCAGACACCGGTGCTGCATTTAAAATTTCCGTTCTGGTGACTGCCTGGTCTTTTGCATTTTGCATATCCACGGCAAGCACATCCTCATATCCGAGTCCCAGAACCGTATCCTGCATTTCTTTCAGCAAGCTGTTAAATTCTTCTTCCCCTGATGCAAAGATCATCTTCCAGGAATAGTCCACAATGGATGCTTTGCACTGGCTTCTCAGCGTTGTAATGTTGGAATCTTCTTCCGGTGCAATATAGCTGCTTCCCGGAGCTACCATAATCTGATCGTGGCTCTCCAGATAATCTAAGGTTGTTTTCGCACCCATCTTCTCCTGCCAGTCTGTATCCAGTTTTGTTTTATTCTCTTCCAGTACGGAGTCCCATAACAGATAATTGTATGCCGCATTGGTATTGGGATCGATGTCTACTAATGAATTTGTTTTATAATTCAGGGCAGATACGCCGTCCTTCCAGGAACCGCCGCCCCATTCTTCCGGCACCGCTACATCATTGCTGGGAAGCGCCTGCTTTCCAAAATCTGTGAGGCATGGCTTTCCATCTTTCATTTCCCATGTGAGACCTTCCGGTCCTGCTGCGCCGGATGATTGTCCGTTAATCTCTATACCTTCCGGAGAATATAACCAGTCAATGAAGTCAGCCAGTCTCTGTGGATCTTCTGCTTTACTGCCGATAGCCATTACACTATTGGAATTGCCTTCTGCATAACATCCGTAAGAAAAGATTTTCATGTCGTCGATTGGTGCCAGCATAAATCCTTTTCCCTCTTCTTTACGCTCCGGAGTATTGTACATATTCTGTCCAAGCCATGGCCATGGGGCATATAAGACTTGTCCGTCTTTATATTTTGTTCCAAGGGTATCGTAATTCTGTGTCGTGGATTCCGGATCCACAAGCCCCATCTGATTTGCATCAAAGAAGAACTTTAACACACGGACATACATGGAATTATTGTCAATTATACTCTGGTAGTCGGAACCATCCGCTTTAGCCAGTACAAATCCCTGCTCGTCATAACCATAGAAACAGGTTGGCTGTTTTGCATTATTCATCATATTGCCGTCCCAGTCCTTGAATAAAGATATAGCATACGTTTTTTTACCGGAGTCGCTGACAGGGCATACCTCCTGCATTTTTTGCAGAACAGGAAGCATATCCTCTAAGGTCTTCATCTGTGGATATCCTGCCTCTTTGTATGCATCCCATCTGAAATACGGTCCAAACGTAAGATCCAGGCCTTCACTTGGTGTATCCGCCGGCTGTGTGGATATTTCACTTGGAATCGCCCAGGTTCCTTCTTCCTTCACCAGTTTATTGGTTTTGTCAATTGCCGGCTGATAATTTTTAACAACATCTTTATCCTTCAGTAAATCCGACATGTCCATTAAAAGTCCTGCCGTAACCAGATTCTGTAATTTTCCATTTCCGGTGCCCGTAATAATTAAATCCCCAAGATCCCCTGCTGCGGAACGTGTCTGAAACAGGGTATCTCCTCCGCCTGCAACATTTGGTGCAATGATATTCAGTTCCATATTAAATTTATCCTTGACCACCTTTGCGAACCATCCCGACTGTATCCCCTGGTAATTAGCCAGACTGTCAAATACATCAACGGTAATAAAATCTTCATATTTACTGTTTGAGACTGCTTCTTCTCCTGCTGCCGTACTGCCTCCTGATGAATCTGCCGTCCCCTTGCTTTTGCCACCGCAGCCAGCTAACACAGATGCTGTCATAGCCATACATAAGAGTATACTGATTAATTTCTTTTTCATATCCTACCTCCATATTTTTATTATATTTTATATTTAATTTAAGCGCAAATAAACTTCATTTATTCCCGCGGGCAACGAGCCTGATGGGCACGCGGCACGCTTGCCGGTCCGCCTGGCAACTGCTGCCGGGGCACTATTTATTATCCCTTTACCGATCCGATCATAATTCCCTTTACAAAGTATTTTTGGAAAATCGGATAAACAAATAAAATGGGCAGTACTACGATCACAGAAACCGTCATCCGGATTGAAGTAGGTGTCTGCTGGGTTGCCAGGGCTGCCATATTCAATGCCGATCCTGCATTATTTTTTACCATTGCCGCCAGGGAATTTGCCTGGTTAATATACTGGTACAACAGATATTGCAGGGAATAGAGCTTTTGATCCGTAATATAAATCAGAGTATCCTGAAAGGAGTTCCACTGGGCAACTGCTGCAAATATTGCCACTGTCGCAAGAATCGGCGTACATGTGGGCAGTATGATCTTGCAGAAAATTTTGATAATTCCGGCGCCGTCGATTTCCGCTGCCTCCTGCAGGGATTTGGGTATAGATTCAATGTAGGTCTTAACCAGAATAATATTAAACGGCTGTACAATCGCCGGTATCACATATACCCAGAAGGTATTGGTAAGATGCAGGGTTTTCATCGTGATAAACATGGGTATCAGCCCTGCATTAAAATACATGGTGATGACTAAAAAACGATACCAGAGTTTTCTGTGCCACATTTTTTCCTGGGTAAACATAAATCCCAGAAAAGCCGATGCCAAAACAGTCAGTGCTGTCCCAAGCATGGTTCGTGCCAGAGAGATCAATGCCGCCAGCGGCAGGCCTTTTAACTGCAAAACCTGAATATAATTCTCTAAATGTACTTTTTGTGGCAGAAAATTAATCATCCCGTTGGCACTTAGGTCATTGGCACTGATTGTATTTATAATAAGATAATAAAAGGGGTAAGCACAAATAAGCGTCAGCAGCCCGAAAATCAGATAATTAAATATATTGAATGTTACATCACCTTTTGTAAGATGTTTTTTCTTTTTTATTTCTTTCATCTCTTCTCCTTCCCAACATTAAATAATAGATTCTCCCCTGGTCTTCTTCGAAACAAAGTTGACAATTACCAGAAGCGTTACACTCACCAGGCTTTTCAGCATACTGATGGCGGTGGCCAGGGATAAACTGTTACCTGTCATGCCAATGTTATAAACGTAAAGATCTAATACCTGAATATGTGCTTTGTTGAACGAATTCTGGAACACAAAGTACTGGTCCATTCCATTGTTCAGAAAATTGGCAATGGACAGCATAAGCAGTACAAAGAATGTAGGCATCAAAGCGGGAAGTGTAATATTGCGCATCAGCTGGAAACGGTTTGCACCGTCCACTCTGGCTGCTTCGTACAATTCCGTATCCACACCTGCGATAGATGCCAGATACATGATGGAGCCCCAGCCCAGGCCTTTCCAAGTATTCCACAAAATCATCCAGAGCCAGGTATGAGAATCACTGTCTAAAAATTTTAAAGGATCTGTGATTACACCCATATGCTGCAGCATGGTGTTCACCATACCACTGTTGGAAAACAGACTGAATGCCACAGAATAGACAAGTACCCAGCTGATAAAATTGGGCAGCGTGGTGAGGGTCTGTACCAGATTTTTAAACCACTTGCATTTGATCTCATTTAAAAATATCGCAAATCCGATTGGCAGTATGGATGTTGCTATCCCCAATAAACTCATTGCAAATGTATTTTTCATTACCTGCATCAGCTGTTCCATCTGGGTCTTATTTGCAAATAACGTCTGAAACCACTGCAAACCTACAAATTCACATTTAGACAGCGGAAGGGGTGGTTTATAATCAAAAAATGCGTAGATCCAACCGTGTAACGGAAAATACGAAAACAAAAAGCACAGGATAATAAAGGGCAGTACCCAAAAAAATAACTTTTTCCCCTGTCTGCTCTTCGCTTTTTTCTGTCTGTCACCAACTGTGGCAGATGCTAAATTCTTCTTCACTCTATTTCCTCCTATCAATTCACATGGGGCGTTTACTTGCATTTATGTTATCATCCCAAGGATTTTACGGATACCTTCAAAATTTCACATGGATCCTGTAAAAATTACACCTTTGTGGTTCTGGAGAAAAAATCTCTAATTTTATCCGTATTTTTTCTATCATTTCTCCTGTAGACCTTTTACCTGCTCCCATATAAGATAGGGCTAATAACTTATTTAATAAATAGAGGAGAAAACCTATGAAATTCAATATCAACAGTCCCATTTTTCAATTTATCAATACCCTATGTGAATACATTCTGCTAAATATCGTATTTCTGATCTGCTGCCTGCCTTTGTTCACGACCGGTGCCTCCTTAAGCGCACTGTATCAGGTCACTATACAGGAAGCCAGGGGAGATCATGGTTATATTTTGAAAACTTTCTTCCATGCGTTTCGGGAGAATTTTAAAGCTGCCACTCTGGCTTTTTTGTTTTATTTCCTAACCGGAGCTATTCTTTTATTCAATCTGGTCTTTTGGAATGCAATCGGTACAATGGCTGCTAATGTAATATTGCTGGTGTTGACACTGCTCAGCGTTATGCTGGTAATATCCTTTCTGTATACCTTTCCATTGATTGCAAGATTTCAAAACCATATCACCGAAACAATCAAAAATTCTTACCGGATTGCCTTGGAACATCGGCTGCAGACCATTGCCCTGCTCATCATACAGGGTATTGTCATTCTTTTGTGTTTCACGGCAGCTCAGACAAAACTGTTCATGGTAATTGTGGGCTTTGCTTTCATTGCTTATTGTAATTCTTTTCTGTTTAACAAAGTTCTTTCTAAATATGAGGATGAGGCTGTGTGTTCAAAATGAACAGATATAAAAATACCGGAGAATCGCCAATTTTTTGGCAATTCTCCGGTATTTTTGAAATTCTCAATTTTGATCTTTATAACATTAATAATAAACTTTTAATCTTTTTTATATTTCGTATTTCTTATTTCACAGGAGTTATATTATTATCTTTTAATACTACATCATGGGCTCCGCCTTCTACAATACTTACGGATGATACCAGGGTCAGTCTTGCATTGCTCTGGAATTCCGGTATGCTTAAGGCACCACAGTTGCACATGGTAGAACGTACTTTACTAAGTGTTATGCTCAGGTTGTCATGGAGGCTTCCTGCATATGGTACATAGGAATCAACACCCTCTTCAAAAGAAAGCTTGGATGCTCCGCCCATGTCGTATCTCTGCCAGTTTCTGGCTCTTGCGGAACCTTCACCCCAGTACTCTTTCATATAATTACCATTTACCATAACTTTATTTGTCGGGCTTTCATCAAATCTGGAGAAGTATCTGCCCAGCATACAGAAATCTGCGCCCATAGCAAGTGCCAGGGTGATATGATAATCATGTACAATTCCACCGTCCGAACAGATTGGTACATAGATTCCTGTTTCTTCAAAATATTCGTCTCTTGCTTTTGCCACTTCGATAACGGCTGTTGCCTGTCCACGGCCGATTCCTTTTGTTTCACGGGTGATACAGATCGATCCGCCGCCGATACCTATTTTAACAAAGTCAGCACCTGCTTCAGCCAGGAAACGGAATCCTTCACGGTCAACTACATTTCCTGCACCTACTTTTACGCTGTCTCCATAATTTTTACGGATGAATTCGATGGTCAGCTTCTGCCATTCGGAAAATCCTTCTGAGGAGTCAATGCAAAGGATATCAGCACCTGCTTCTACTAAAGCTGGAACACGTTCTGCAAAATCTTTTGTATTGATACCCGCACCTACAATATAACGTTTGGAAGTATCAAGGAGTTCTAATGGATTTTCTTTATGAGAATCATAATCTTTACGGAATACAAAAGCCACCAGTCTCTGGTTGTTATCCAGAATTGGAAGAGCATTTAATTTGTGATCCCAGATCACATTATTTGCCTCTTTCAGGCTAATACCCTCTTTTGCATAGATTACATTTTCAATCGGGGTCATAAATTCAGAAATTCTGGTTGCAGGATCCATACGGCTTACGCGGTAATCTCTGCTTGTAACAATACCTACCAGCTTGCCGTTTGCAGTACCGTCATCGGTTACTGCTACAGTTGCATGTCCGGTCTCAGATTTTAAAACCAGAATATCTGCAAGCGTCTGATCCGGTCTCACATTGGAATCACTGGATACAAAACCTGCCTTATAATTTTTAACCCTGGTTACCATCTCTGCCTGCTGTTCAACTGTCTGTGAACCATATATAAAGGAAATACCACCTTCTTTGGCTAATGCAATTGCCATGTTGTCATCGGAAACCGACTGCATGATCGCAGATACAAGCGGAATATTCATAGAAAT
>NZ_JNGB01000162.1:0-6240 GCF_001029355.1 Robinsoniella sp. RHS | reverse complement strand
CTGACCGTCATTCGGAAATACAGAGATTCCTATGCTGCAGGATATGGATTTATCCCAGCTCTCCTGCATAGGCAGATTGCGAAATGCCTCAACCACCTGACGTGCTTTCTCAAACACCAGTGCATTTCCAGGAATATCCTTAATAAAAGCAATAAATTCATCTCCGCCTATACGTCCTACAATATCAGACTCACGAAACAGTTTCCGCACATCTGATGTGATCTCTACAAGAAATGCATCCCCAAATAAATGCCCCAGAGTATCATTCACCATTTTAAAATCATCAATATCAATAATCATCAGCGCAGACTGCTTTCCCATATTACTGCTCTGCAAGTAATTATCAATCAAAGCATGCGCCGTACCTTTATTATAGAGTTTCGTCAGCGGGTCACGCTCAGCCTTTTCCAAAAGCTGCTGGGAATTCTTTTTTTCGTTATCTATATCAATGATTACCCCGACCGCTTTAATGGGAATCCCATCTTTATTTAACTGGGAAGTAAGCCGAAATCTGCACCAGATGTATTCTTCTTTCGTCTTTTTAACCCTGGCTTCTATCTCCATGTAACCTTTACCGCTTCGAATCTGATCAAATGCATTTCTAAAAGCGGGCAGATCTTCCCGAAAAACATGAGAATTATAGGATAGCGACGCGAAAAACCGCTCTTTTACAGGCTCATAATGGAATTTCTTTTCCCAATTAGCAGAAAAACTTAAACTGTCCCTCTCAATATCCCATTCAAATACAATATCATTTGTCTGATCCATAATAATCTGATGGCGTTCCAGACTCATTGCCAGTTCTTCCTGCGCAAGTCTCCCTTTCGTAATGTCAACCAATACACAATAAAAGATACCACTCCCATCACTGGCTGTGATCAATCTTCCCTTATCCAAAATCCAGGCAACGCTGCCGTCTTTTTTTCGGATACGATACTCTATTTCTTTGGTATCGCTGAGGGCAAGCTGCTTTTTTACCTCTTCCAGAGTTGCCTCACGATCCCTTGCATCTATCATTTCCCAAAAACTATTCGCGAACTTTTCCTCTATCTCTTTTTGTGTATAGCCGAACATTTCCAAAAATGATTCACTCATCTGCGTCAGAGTTAGGCGTTCGTCATATTTACAGCAAAATATTGCACCCGGAACATTATTGGTTAACATCAGTAGTTCCAAATTCCTTGCCTCAATATCAGCTGCTGGTGCAGAAACATGAAAATAGCATAATTTTTCTTCCGTATCTGTTAACCTGCAGATAGCTGTAATCAGTATTTCATGGCTTTTACATAACTTATCGGCTGACTTCTCTTTCAGCCGTGCCTTTAGCAACACCAGGCAATAGTCTCTTCCCAGACGTTTAGTTTTATATAACGGCTCTGTAATCTCATAGCTATGGAAATTTGCTGTCCGTTTTTCTTCTGCCAATTTTAGCACTGCATCCTGACCAGAATAGAACGTATCAATCCCCGTCTCGAACCAAAGGATTTCACACTCCATCATATCTGTTATTTTTTCAGGATTCCACTCTTTATAATAATAATAAAGAAACTTTTCTACAAAACTTACACCTTGATTTCCAATATCCATGCTCTCAAAGCTCCTCTGTTATATAATTACAACACAACTGCCATCATTATCAATATTTTCTATTATAACAGACACTGATACGGAAACAATAGTAAAATATATTTATTTTCTATTTTTCATCAAAAATTTATCTTTTTCATTCTGGAAAGAGAAGGGGGCGGACCGTTCACAAACTGTTCGCTGCCATACTACCCCAATGCCACATCTAATATCATCATAATCAAAAATCCAGCCATAACGCCCATCGTACCTACATTTGAATGTTCTCCTAAATGTGCCTCCGGTATTAATTCTTCTACTACAACATAGATCATGGCACCTGCTGCAAATGAGAGCAGCCATGGCATATAAGGCTCTATATTTTTTGCCACCAGAACAGTCAGTACACCAAAAATCGGCTCTACTATTCCCGACATACTTCCATACAAAAATGATTTCCCCGTACTGACGCCTTCCTGCTTCAGGGGCAGTGATATAGCTGCGCCTTCCGGGAAGTTCTGTATTCCGATACCAATTGCCAAAGCAAAGGCACCGGCATATAATGCTGTATCACCGCCATGCTGGGCTGCTAACGCAAAAGACAGTCCAACTGCCATTCCTTCCGGAATATTATGAAGGGTCACAGCAAAAACCAACAAGGTAGTTCTTTTCCAGGATGCAGATACTCCCTCCTGCTCTTTACTTCCCGGATGCAGATGGGGAAGCAGTGAATCCAGAATTAAAAGAAATGCGCCTCCCAGTAAAAATCCTCCTGCTGCCGGAAGCCACCCAATCTGTCCCTGTGCCTGCGCCTCATCAATTGCCGGTATAAGCAATGACCATACGGATGCGGCAATCATAACACCTGCCGCAAATCCCAGAAAAATACGCTGGATTCCATCATTTACTTTCCCACGGAAAAAGAATACCATGGCAGCTCCCAGAGTCGTCATCAAAAATGTGAATCCGGTACCTCCTGCTGCCCAAATTACTGAATTCATAGATACACCTCTTTTCTCTCTTTATAAAAATTACTTTTCTTAGTATTACCCGTTCTCATTCTCTAAACCCGGATATCCTTTATTATAATACATTTCAAGAAGAAATTGTTTAATATTTTTTATCAAAAAAGTACCCAAAAAAAGTACAGTCCGAATTCTCCATTCCCCATTTTACCGGGTTCCGGACTTTCTTCAGATTGTACTTTTCTTATGGCTTAATCCTGTTTTAAATATCTTTCTGGGATATGTTACTACTTAGTTTGCGTATCCAAGTCTCTGCCAATCACTTTTTTACTGCGGTTTACGTCTTCATTTATTTCATTTCCGGACAAATTACCAGGAAGCCTCATCCAGAATTCCACACCATTATCTACGTTGACAGCACCGCATTCACCATGGTGTAAACCTACAATGCTTCTGACAATATATAGCCCAAGCCCCGCATGCATGGATCTATCTTCCTGCGGTGATATATCATTGTCACCTTTCATGTAAAAACTCCTCCAGATCTTATCTATATCCTCTGCCGGAATCGGTTCTCCTTCATTGTATACTTCTATATAGACATCTCCTTCTTTTCGGGTCAGGCTGACCTCAATCAGACCGCCCTGCAGCGTATGATTAAAAGCATTCATCATAAAGTTCCCAACTGCCTGTTCCAGGTATACCCGATTTCCCATTACAGTACATTCCGGTTCAATATGGAAACTACATTTGATTTGGCTCTGCCTGAACAGGGCATCGTATTTAAACATCAGGTACTGCATCATTTCACTTAAATTTACTTTACCCATCTGCATCGTATCCATATGATGCTCTATCACAGTAAGATTGAGCATATTCCCAATCATATCCGACATCTTTGACACTTCTTCTACAATTGAATTGTAATAATATTCCCGGTCAATCTCATCTCCCATACATTGAAGCATTTCTACCTGACTGGAAATAACCGTCAGCGGTGTCTTTAACTCATGTGAAATATTTGCCATGAACTCTTTACGGACTTCATCAATCTTGCCCTGCTGCACATTTTCAATCTCTAACCGGTCCTTATCACCCTCCAGGCTCTGCACATATTCCTGAATCTGCTCGGACATGGAGTTGATATTTGCCGCGAGGCTGTTAATTTCCTGAAAGGATGTATCCGTTCTTGCCTTTCTGGTAAAATCCCGTTTGGCAACCCGCTTCGCGACCTCACCGATTTCTTCAATCGGTTTTGCAATACGGTTCGACAGTATATACATTATGATACTGCCTATCAAAAGGGAGATAACAATTACTACTGCCAGGAAGGTCTGGGTATATTTAAAGGAGCTGTATGCTGACTTAATCTCTTCCTTAATACTCACATAATACAGATTTCCATCCTGTTTGATAATTCCCGGAAATCGAATCAATCCCATAACCTTTGACATATTCCTTCGAATTTTGGGCTGTTCCGTAAAATCTTCAATATGAAGGTTCACATTTTTATAAACCTGGGCTTTCGGTCCTGACTTCCTTGTTGTATAAACAGGTTCGTAATTAGCATTTGCAATGACGAACGAAAAGTTCTCATTTTCATAACTTTTAAACAAATTTTTATCGTCGCTGTCTATCTTTTTTAAATCCACCGATTTTATTTCTTCAAATGCTTCTTCCATCATTTTGCTCTTCTGTCCAACATAGTAATCTGTTGCAAAAAGACTGAATACAAGACTGCTTCCCCCAACAACGATCAAAAGGAATGCCCACTGCATTATAATCATATTGCCTTTTATTTTTTTAATCATGTTCTCCTACTCCAAACAGATACCCTACGCCATAGACAGATTTAATATAAGGACATTGATCCGTCAATTTTTTCCGAAGCTGCTTCACGATGGTGTCGACCGTCCTGGTATCTCCGTTATAATCGTAACCCCAGACAGAATTCAAAATAGCTTCTCTGGAAAGTACAACGTTTTCATTTTCCAGGAAATACACCAAAAGTTCAAATTCCTTTGGCGTAGTTTCCAAAAATTCTTCTTTTAAATAAACCTTCTGGCTTGCAATCTCTATCTTAAGCTCTCCTGCAAATAAAACATCCTTAAGTTTTCCTGCACGCTTTAAGACTGCCTCTACATGGGCTTTGATAATTGCCAGTGTATAAGGTTTGGTAATATAGTCATCCGCACCTTTATTAAAACCATTCAACTGGTCTGTAATCGCATTTTTAGCCGTGAGCAGAATAACAGGCACCTCAGATTTCTGACGAATCTCTCCCAGTACCTCAAATCCATTTAGATGCGGCAGCATAATATCCAGCAACACCAGATCTAATTTATGCATGTTCTGATAAAAAAGTTCTACAGCCTGCTGACCGTCATAAGCAACTATTACCTCATATCCATTGATATTCAAAAAATCCGACAGCGTCCTTGCCAGTTTTAATTCATCCTCAACAACTAAAATACGGTTTTTCCTCATTTCACACTACTCCTAACGAATTCTGCTGGCATCGTCAAATCCACCTAATTTCACGGTGCCTGTTTCTTCATATTCTTTCTTCAATTTGTAATAATCATTCTTACGTTCTTCAATATGCTCATAAGCATTGCGCTTTGTAACGTAAGTACCAAACCCTTCATAGGAACGTGTGCCTTTTATTGTATCAACCATCAAATCGTATACTTCATAGAAAAAATGGCCTTCATTATAAAAATTATAGGGATTCAGATCAATATCATTATAGCCACTAAAATCCCAAACTTCTGATACTGATATGATGTCATATAAGAACTGCCAGTAGTCTTCACTCTCATGTTCACTCATCTCACCGATAAAGGATGGGGCAATAATCACCATCAGTTCTACATTATTTTCATCGCACACTTCTTTTATCATTTTGAAAGCATTTAGGTTCTCTTCATAATAAGGCCTTTCACTAGGTTTTGTAAAGAGTGTTTTTAAATGTTTATCGATTTTATTTGTAACAAACTTCTCTGTGAATTTCTGAGGGTTCTCATCTCTCCTTAAATAATACTTTTCCAGGTTCCTGGCACCATCCCCGATTTCCGGATAGAATGTCTGTGTCCCCTTCTCTTTCCATTTTTCTTTCAGCTCATCCAGGCTTACCGTGACATCTTTTAACATAAAATCAATAAATTCCATTGCCTGGGACTTTCCGGAAATAAGTGCCGGAACCTTATACAGGTCTCCCACATGCTCTGCCTCAAACCTGCGGACTTCACCTCCGCTGATGTTCAGCACAATTTTTTTAACATTTGTATTTTCCACCAGATATTTTGTGTTCAGATAATATTCGTTAAAGTTTCCTACCGTGGAAAACATATTGTAATAACGGTATCCGTCAATCTCACTCATTTTTTCCGCAAGATAGGTTCCCGCCTTGGAACCGCCTATGATATACCCATCGTATTGGTCCTGATAGTTTTTTACATGCTCCGCTTTAAAGAACCTGCTGTAACTATTGTCATTCACTTCAATCGTACCAAGGGCATCATAATCGCCTCCCCGAAATGCAAAATATCCAAAGGGATCTACAAAATAATTCATTCCGCAGATAAATCCAAATACCGCTAACACAAATACCAGGAATCCGACTGCCCATTTTTTATACTTCATTCGCTGTCCTCCTAAAACTGAAAGTACAGGAACTGTACTACCTGATTCATTTTACAGATACAAA
>NZ_JNGB01000161.1:0-5857 GCF_001029355.1 Robinsoniella sp. RHS | reverse complement strand
TTCCTTAAATTTTTGAGTTTCCATTTTTACTTCATTTTTAGCCCATGCAATAACATCGTCTCTGGTAGGGCCATGCTCCAGGAGCAGTTTGTCTAAAGTGCCAAGTTTGCGAACAATAGCGGACGTGGTGCTGCCATTAGCCTTGACATAGGATTTTGCAACATAAAATGATTCTGAATTTTTTGATTTCGAGATATGAAGATTCATATGCATCCCTCCTTACACCTCATTATATCACATAATAACAGAAAATAACATACTATAATCAAAAAAAGTTGACACAAAAAAAGCAGGATTTATGCGACCTGCAATAGATTTTTAGTTAGTTCAACTGTCAAACTCCCGTGCCGATTTTGCCGGTTTATGCCGGAATGATTACGCTATGACCAGAAATGATATACCGGTGATGACTGTGGGACTATATGGCGGCTAACAGTTGCAATTGCACTTAAGTTGTATTAAAATGTATCCAACAGGCTTTTTGTAAACGAAAAATATTTTCAGGTGGTCATTCTATGCAGAGGACAGGAATGATTGTTTGAATACGCTCTGGTGCACCAGAAGGAGAAATTTATGAAAATTGGTAAAATTTCAGAACAGACCCTAAAAAGGTCTGTGTTCAGACAGATAAAAACAAAACGAAGTGAAGTGCTTCAGGGGGCAGGGGTCGGAGAGGACTGTGCGGTGTTAAAGCTTGCCGAAGGGGAAGTGTTTGTATGCTCGATTGATCCGGTTACAGCGGCGGCAAAGAATGCCGCAGCCCTGGCAATACATGTAACTGCCAATGATATCGCAACATCGGGAGCCCAGCCGGTAGCAGTGCTGCTCAGCATTCTGCTTCCTGTTTCCATGGAAGAGCCCGAACTGCGTGCCATGATGCAGGAACTGGAAGATACCTGCGCCTCACTGAATATACAGATTGCAGGAGGGCATACGGAAACGACCACGGCGGTTAATCAGCCGGTCATTACAGTGTCGGGTATCGGGAAAGCATTGGAAAGTAAAGTCCTGGCAACAGGCGGTGTGAAACCGGGGCAGGATCTGGTACTTACCAAGTGGATTGCCCTTGAGGGAACCGCTATTCTTGCAAAAGAAAAAGAAGCGGAACTGAAAAATAGATTCCCAATGGCTATGATTGAAACCGCAAAGAAATTTGACCGGTATATTTCCGTTGTGCCGGAGGCAGCCGCCGCAAGCCGCTTCGGGGTATCTGCCATGCATGATGTGACAGAGGGCGGAATCTTTGGTGCACTCTGGGAGCTGGCTGAAAGTGCAGGTGTAGGACTGGAAGCGGATCTAAAGAAAATACCGGTGAAGCAGGAAAGTATAGAAATATGTGAGTACTTTGGGTTGAATCCTTATGTTCTGATGTCCAGCGGAGCCCTTCTGATTGCAGCAGACGATGGACTAGGACTGATTGCCGAATTGGGAAAATGCAGGATACCGGCATCACTGATCGGAAGAACAACCGATGGCAATGACCGGGTATTGTTTAACGGAGAGGACAGCAGATTTCTGGAACGTCCCCAGCCGGATGAAATATATAAATTGTTGTAGCAGCCTGGCAGCAGGCAGATAGGAGCTAAGATGAGAGAGCAGATATTAACATTTTTAGAGAAAAACAGCCGCATCGATCTGAAAGAACTGGCGGTATTACTAGGTTCGGATGAGATAACGATAGCGAATGAGATTGCAAAAATGGAACATGAGAAGGTAATCTGTGGATATCACACCTTAATTGACTGGGACAAGACATCTACAGAAAAGATTACGGCACTGATTGAAGTTCGGGTAACGCCCCAAAGGGGACAGGGATTCGATTCCATTGCTGAGCGAATCTATAATTATCCGGAAGTACGTTCCGTATATCTGATTTCCGGTGCTTATGACCTGATGGTAATTCTGGAAGGGAAAACGTTAAAAGAGGTATCCGGATTTGTTTCGGATAAACTTTCTACGCTGGATACGGTATTAAGTACAGCGACACATTTTGTTTTGAAGAAATATAAAGACCATGGAACAATATTTGATAAAAAAGTCAAAGATGAAAGGATGCTGGTGACCCCGTGAGAAATCCTATAGCAGATAAGGTGGTTGGAATCCAGCCATCCGGTATACGTAAATTTTTTGATATTGTAAGTGAAATGGATGATGTCATATCACTTGGCGTAGGGGAGCCGGATTTTGATACTCCCTGGCATGTGAGAGATGAGGGAATCTATGCCCTGGAAAAGGGAAGGACTTTTTATACTTCCAATGCAGGACTAAAAGAACTCCGTGTGGAGATATGTAAATATTTGAAACGCAGATGTAATATAGAATATTCTCCGGACAAGGAAACTCTGGTTACCGTTGGTGGAAGTGAGGCGATCGACCTGGCAATGCGTGCCATGCTGAACCCGGGGGATGAAGTTCTTATCCCTCAGCCAAGCTTTGTGTCATATCTGCCCTGTGTTGTACTGGCAGACGGGGTGCCAAAGGTAATCAATCTGAAAGAAGAGAATGAGTTTCGTTTGACGAAACAGGAACTTCTGGATGGAATTACGGAGAAAACCAAGATTCTGGTTCTGCCTTTTCCAAACAATCCAACCGGTGCAGTCATGAGCCGGAAAGACCTGGAAGAAATAGCAGAGGTAATCATTGAAAAAGATTTATATGTACTATCAGATGAAATTTATTCGGAACTGACCTACAACGGAGATCATGTATCTATTGCAAGCCTTCCCGGAATGCGTGAGAGGACCATTACGATTAATGGATTTTCCAAGTCATATGCCATGACAGGATGGCGCTTAGGCTATGTATGTGCGCCGGAGGTGATAACGGCACAGATGACCAAAATTCATCAGTTTGCCATAATGTGTGCGCCAACCAACAGCCAATATGCTGCAATTGAGGCTATGAAAAACGGCGATGGTGATGTTGCCGAAATGCGGGAAGCATATAATGGCAGAAGGCGCTATCTGATGCATGCCTTTAAAGAAATGGGACTGCCCTGTTTTGAACCCTTTGGAGCTTTTTATGTATTCCCGTGCATAAAAGAAATCGGAATGACCTCAGAAGATTTTGCCACAAGGCTGTTAGAAGAGGAAAAAGTAGCTGTAGTTCCGGGATCTGCATTTGGAGACTGCGGCGAAGGGTATCTTCGTATCTCATATGCGTATTCCCTTGAGAATCTGAAGGTAGCACTGAAGCACCTGGAGCGCTTTATTAATAAGCTGCGTGGATAAGGTGTAATCATGTCAGAAAGTGGGAATTCAGATTCATGAAATGAATCTGTAAACACGCGATTAGACCAGAATGCAGAATAAAATACGGAAGATAAGACTGATCAGGAGGATAAGCTTAAAATGGCAAAATTAAATATTGTATTATACGAACCGGAAATCCCTGCAAATACAGGCAATATCGGAAGAACCTGTGTGGCAACAGGAACCAGGCTTCATCTTATTGAGCCACTGGGATTTCGTCTAAATGAAAAAGAAATTAAAAGGGCAGGAATGGATTATTGGAAGGATCTGGATGTAACCACTTACGTTAATTATGAGGATTTCCTAAGTAAAAACCCGGGCGCTAAAATTTATATGGCAAGCACCAAAGCGCCTCAGGTATACACAGAAGCTTCCTATGAGCCGGACTGCTATATTATGTTTGGCAAAGAAAGTGCCGGAATACCGGAAGAAATTCTGCTGGAGAACCAGGAAACAACAGTCAGAATTCCTATGATCGGTGATATCCGCTCCTTAAATCTGGCAAATTCCGTATCCATTGTCCTTTATGAGGCACTGCGTCAGAATCAGTTTGACCATATGCAGCTGGAAGGCCATCTCACAAAATATGATTGGAAATAATAGTAAAAACCGAAAGCGTCTGATATTTGCCGGTCTGTTTGCTGTATTATTTTTAACAGAAGTGTGGATTGCACTATTTGTGCATGATCAATTCATTCGCCCTTATATAGGTGATGTACTCGTTGTGATCGTAGTTTACAGCTTTGTGCGCATATTCTGCCCAGCAGGTATCCACATGCTGCCCCTGTATGTATTTTTATTTGCAGTTTTTGTGGAAGGTTTGCAATATTTTCATCTGGTGGAATTGTTGGGACTGCAGGATAATGCCTTTGCAAAGGTGGTTTTAGGGTCTGTATTTGACTGGAAAGATATTTGGAGTTATGCAGTGGGATGTATGCTGCTTGGATTGTATGAATTTCTAGTGTATCGTAAGCAATTATAAAACATTTAGAGGGTTAAAGCCTATAGTAGATAACATAGCTGGCAGCTTATGTTAAAGCAATCGAAGTTTCTAATAGCAAGTTACGTTTGGCATTCAAAAAAAAATTTAATAAGATTAAAAAAGGAAGACAGCTGTGAGTTCAGGGAGAACCCAAAATCCGGCTGTCTTCTTTTTGTTTGAGATATAATTAGGCTTCCTGATTGGCTGTTTCTTTTGCTTTTGCCAAAGTAAAGGTAAATTCAGTGCCCACGCCTAAGGTGCTGACAACATTGATATTTTCATTATGCGCCTGAATGATCTCTTTTGTAATGGCGAGCCCAAGTCCGGTGCCCTTTTTATCTTTTCCTCTGGAGGGGTCCGTCTTATAGAATCTTTCCCATATTTTCTTGATACTTTCTTTGGGAATGCCTTCTCCGGTGTCTTTTACCGAAACGAATACCTTTTCATGCCTCACCGTAGTTTCAATAAAAATGGAAGAGTCCTGGTGACTGAATTTGATGGCATTGTCGATCAGGTTGTATAGTACCTGCTGGATTTTACCCATGTCTGCATTTACAAACAGATTCTGTGATTCAAAAACAAGCTGTATGGTAATCCGCTTATTGGTACAGGTTCCTTCAAAGGATGCAGCGGTATCTTTTATGATACCGTTAATGTCAAAGTCGGTAAGCTCCAGTAAGGTTCCTTTGTCATCGAAGTTGTTCAAAGTCAGAAGTCCACGGGTGAGCTTGTTCAGCCGTTCCGTTTCCGAAAGTACAATTTTCAGGTACTTGTCCTGCATTTCCGGTGGAATGGTTCCATCCTGGATAGCTTCTACATAGCCTTTGATTGAGGTCAGCGGAGAACGGAAATCATGTGAAATATTGGATATAAATTTTCTCTGATATTCACCCGATTTATTCAGTTCACTTGCCATATAGTTCAGGGAAGCCGCCAGATATCCGATCTCATCGTCAGTCTCCACCGGTAGTGTGTAATTCAGATTGCCGCTGGCATATTCGTTTACCGCCTGGATAATCTTCTTGATGGGGATGTACACCATTGCAGTAAACGCACCCAGTATAATCAGGGATAACAGGAAAATCAGTCCAAAGGTAATGTAGGAGATATTCAGGACTGAATTCTTCTCTGATTCCAGCTGGGACATATTATAATGCATGGAGATATAGCCTTTTACTTTATAGTTGGATGTGACCGGTACTACCACACTTAAAACATCGGTAGAAAAGCTGTTGAAGAAGCTGCCTACCTGATAATAACTGGAAGTCAGCGCCGTAGGGTCAAATCCGTTAATGGTTTTCAAATGTTCCGGATCATAGATTTCTCCGGAATTCAATAAAATCTGTCCCTTAGTGTTAATCAGCCAGATCTGGGCGGACTGGTAGGATGCCAGCGCCCGCATATTGGTGTAGATCTCCAGCATGGAAGGTCCGCCACCCGA
Organism: Robinsoniella sp. RHS; assembly: GCF_001029355.1. Lineage (NCBI taxonomy): Bacteria > Bacillati > Bacillota > Clostridia > Lachnospirales > Lachnospiraceae > Robinsoniella > Robinsoniella sp. RHS. Next base: position 183 of record NZ_JNGB01000161.1, on the reverse strand, counting down.
ATAGGATTCTGCGATCTGACCGGAGGCAAGGACATTCAGTTCCTTATACATGGCTTCCGCTTTTGAATTAACCAGGTATTTGTGGGTCAGGAAGGAACTTAAGGTGGAGATCAGTACAAAGCTCAGGATTCCGAATACGAGAAATACGGAAATGAACTTAATGTATAAAGCTTTTTTCATTAA
>NZ_JNGB01000160.1:0-21532 GCF_001029355.1 Robinsoniella sp. RHS | reverse complement strand
TTATCCCTTAACGGCTCCCATGGTAATTCCCTGTGTAAAATATTTCTGGAAAATCAGAAATATTACAACGATAGGAATTGCTGCCAGGGCTGCACCAGCCATAATCAATCCATAGTTTGTGGAAAGCTCTGCCTGCATGGTTGCAACACCAAGGGGGATTGTCAAATTCTTTCTGGAAGACAGCATAACTAACTGCATAAAATAATCATTCCATGTATTAATGAAGGTAAATATCGCCAGCGCTGCAAATCCCGGTTTTACAATTGGAAACGCAATGCTGCTAAAAGTACGAAGTTCGTTACACCCGTCAATTTTTGCTGATTCCAGTAACTCTGTGGGAATATTTTCACTAAACTGCTTCATCAGGAATACACCGAAGGGCCATCCAATCAGCGGAAGAATAACGGCAGCCATGGTGTCATGAATTCCCATCCAGCTGATCATATTTACCAGAGGAACCAGAATAACCTGCTTAGGAAGTGCCATTGCACCTATAAAAACCGTAAATAAAATCTTCTGTCCATAGAAACGTTTTTTAGCCAAAACATATCCGGCAAGTGCAGAGGTCAGGCAGACAGCCAGCATGGTAATAAGCGCAATCAAAACACTGTTTAACAGCCATCTTGCCGCCGGATTTTGCACAAGTAAACGCTGGAACTGCTCAATTGTAGGATTGGTCGGCCACCACTGGGGCGGAATCTTAACTGCGTCTCCCTGGGACTTGAATGCCCCTGTCATAATCCAGTAAAAAGGAAAAACAAAGATGACGGTCAATATGCTTAGAACGACAGTTGATACTATTGTAAATGGTGTAGATTTTTTCTTCATCTTTTTGTCCTCCCTCCTAATATTCTACATCGCTGCCCAGGAATTTAAACTGAAGCAGGCTGATAATACCGATAACTACCGTTAAAAATACACCCATTGCGTTTGCATATCCATACTCGGACAGCTTAAATGCTTTTTCATACAGATAATACATAATGGTTGTGGTAGCGAAGTTTGGCCCGCCGGAAGTTAATAACTGGATAAGCGAGAAGCACTGGAAAGAGTTAATCGTTGTGATTACTACTATGTATAGTGTTGTTGGAAGAAGACTTGGCCATTTAATTTTCCAGAACACCTGGAACTTGTTAGCGCCGTCAACCTCAGCTGCTTCCACCAATGATTTGTCAATATTACCCATTGCAGCAATATATAAAATAATTGGCTGTCCAACCGCAGTTGTCAACAAGATGATAATGATTGCCGCAAGGGCATATTTTTTATCTCCCAGCCACATAATATTCTGACTTATCACATGACCAGCCTTTAAGGTGTAATTTAAAATACCGGAAAGCGGATCATATATCCATCTCCAGACAACCGTTACGGCAACCGTACCAGTTACAACCGGAAGGAAAAATACACATCTGAAAAATGATCTTGCAAATGCCTTTCTCTCGTAAGTCTGTGAAGAAACAAATAATGCAAAAGCTACAACAATCGGAACGGATCCGATTACAATGATAAGTGTGTTGACCAGTGATTTCTGGAATGTTGTATCCTGAAACATTGTGATATAGTTATTTAATCCGATAAAAGTAAATTCCTTCATTGTATAACGAAAGAAACTGGTAAATACCCCCATTATCATAGGTATTAATACAAATATAATAAAAAATAATAATGCCGGAGCCAGAAAACAATAAGATACTATTGTTTCTCTCATTCTTAGCTTATTTACTTTTTTCATGTTTATACCTCCTGCATATCGCAGGCCTGTCTGCGATACTGCCTTAATAAGTAGTGTGAAAGCGATTTTCTTTCACACTTAACACCATAAATAGCGCAAGCCTGCTTGTGCTATTCCCAAATCAATAGTGTGAAAGTGCTTTTCTTTCACACTTGACACCATGAATAGCGCAAGCCTGCCTGTGCTATTCCCAAATCAGTAGTGTGAAAGCGATTTTCTTTCACACTTTCCTTCAAATCCCATAAGTGTATATAGAAATAACTGTCTTTACAGACAAAGCGCTGCAATGTTGACTGCTAAAATCCCATTGCAGCGTCCCTGCTGATTTTTATTTTGCTGTTGTTGCAGCATTTGTAATAGATGCATCAGCCTGCTGCACAAATTCATCTGCAGCTGCCTGAGGATCTTTATCTCCGTTCATTACTGCCTGAAGCATTGGGAACCATAAAGTTCTCATTTCAGCAAATCCATCGATGGTGTTGTAATATGGTGAATAATATTTTGTCCAGCCTGCCAGAGTTGTCATTCTTTCATTATTATACAAATCTCCAAAGGACTGGCGAACCGGGAAAGAACCTGTTCTGATTACATTTTTTGGTCCCCATTCACTGTCATCACAAACAAATTGGATAAATTTCTTAGAAGCTTCAACCTTTGCATCATCACCGTTATTGAATACGCAGAAACCATTTACCAGATACTCTAATGCAGGAACTCCATCATCTGATGGGAATGGAGCCTCAATATACTCAACCTTACTGGATTCTAATAACTCTTTCTGTGTTTCCGGCTGTGCTGGAGACCATAACAGAGTAAAAGAAGTCTGTCCATTTGCAAAGTTCTGAATATCATCACCGCCGTTGTAAGCGGAGCCATTCATTAATGTGCCGTCATCAACTGCTTTTTTGATATATTCAAGAGCTTTTACACCATTTGCATCGTTAATTGTATATTTTGTAATAGCATCATCTGTGATCGCGCTGCTGTAGAGGTTTGAAACAAATGCACGGGTACCCTGATCGCCGCCCTGGCCGCTGCAGAATACTGATCCCGGATTATATCCTTTATCATGCAATGCAGTAATAACGGTAGTGAAATCATCGGTTGTCCAGCCATCTTTGATTAAATCAGCAACCCCTGCATCTTCTGCCATCTGTTTGTTAAATGCCATATAGAAAGGTGCGGAGCTGATTGGATACATGTAAGCTGTGTCGCCGGCTTTACATGCCTGAAGCAGCTGGTCATTTCCAACATCTTTTACGAAATCATCGGTAAACATATCATTTAATTCTGCAAGCTTGCCGCTCTTACCATAATCGATGATACGTCCCGGAGCATCAAATAACACATCACAGATTGTACCGCCTTCAATTGCTGTAACAATCTTTTCCGGTCCTGATGTAAAATCAATTGTCTCTAATTTAACTTTGATATCCGGATTCGCTGTCTCAAAAGCATCGATGATTTTCTGTTCGTAAGATCCAAATGCATCACCTGCATTTTCCTGTGTAAATGTAGGGAATGCCCACCAGGTAATCTCTGTTGTACCGCCGGCGGAAGCTTCTTTTGTTTCCGCATCTGCCGCTGCCTGTGTCTCATCTGTCTTTGTCTCAGTCGATGCCGCTTCTGATTTTGCTTCTGTAGCCGCATCTGTCTTTGCTTCCGTCTTAGGTTCCGTTGTTCCTGAACTGGTTGATCCTCCTCCGCAAGCTGCAAGTGAAAGTGCCATAGTACAAGCCAGTAAAAGTGCTATTGCTTTCCTTTTCATATCTTTCTTTTCCTCCTTAAATAGATTGGTTTTAGTTTATGATAATTAACGGCCTTGTTAATTATTTCTGGTTAATTGCTTCCACATACCGCTTCGTAATATCCATCGGCCTTGTGATTGCTGTTCCAACAACTGCTGCGAATGCTCCGGTCTCTAACGCCCTTTTTAATTCTTCCGGGCACCAGATTCCTCCCTCTGCGATAACAGGCTTTCCGCTCTCTCTTGCGAGTATTTCCATCATTTCATAATTTGGAAGCTGAGTTCCTTCCGTATATGGTGTATAACCGCTCATTGTTGTCCCTATGAAATCGAATCCGATTTCTGCCGCATGCATTCCTTCTTCGATGCTGGAGCAATCCGCCATAAATAACTGTTCCGGATACTTTAACCGAACCTCTTTGAAGAATTCATCCAGCGTCACCCCCTCCGGGCGCAGCCTTACGGTGGCATCTGCAGCAATGATCTCCACCCCGCATGCTACCAGCGCATCTACTTCTTGCATGGTTGGTGTTATGTAGATTTCACACCCTTCATAATCTTTTTTGATAATTCCTATAACGGGAAGATCCACCAGCTTCTTAATCTCTGTAATGTCTTCCACTGTGTTTGCCCGGATTCCGGATGCACCTCCCAGCATAGCCGCATATGCCATGCGAGACATGATATATGAACTATACAGAGGTTCTTCCTTTAATGCCTGACAGGATACGATTAGCCTTCCATGGATCTGATCCATTATCTCCTTTTTGGTCATCCATATCCTCCTTTCCCTCTGCTCTCAAATGAGCAGATCTTAATTCTAAACTTTGTTGTTCTGTCTGATAAATAGACTATATCACATGCGGGTAAATTTTTCAATATCTTTTTTAGAAAAAAAATTTTTTCTTTTTTCATTGTTTTTTTTGTTCAACAATGATATAATCTCCATATAAAAGAAGTAACTGCTATCATAATTCAACAATATTCGACAAAGAAAGGGAAAATCATGTCAAAATACGATGTATCACGTTTCAAAAATGTAACTGTAGCTTTAAACACTCCTTTTACAGCTTCCGGAGATATTGATCTGGATGCTGCTAAAAAACTGACCCGCTACTATATTAATAAGGGTGTAAAGAGCCTGTACGTATGCGGCAGCACCGGTGAGGGCTTTCTGTTAGACAGCGGCGAAAGAAAAAAAGTCGTGGAAGCCGTAACCCAGGAAGCCGGAGATGAGATGACCATTATTGTTCATGTTGGCTGTGCAGATACCCGGCATTCCGCAGAGCTTGCACAACATGCTGAACAGGCAGGAGCTGCCGGAACTTCAGCCGTACCAAGTGTCTATTACCATGTGAGTGAAGAAAGTGTCTACCGCCATTGGACCGCAATTACAGAAGCTGCTGACCTTCCTTTCTTTATTTATAACATTCCTCAGCTAACCGGATTTAACCTCTCTATGGGTTTATTCCACCGTATGCTTGAAAACGAACGGGTTGCCGGTGTAAAATGTTCCTCTGACCCCTGTCACGACATTTTAAGGTTCAAACAGGCTGGCGGTGAGGACTTTATTGTGTTTAACGGACCGGATGAGCAGTTTTTAGCCGGAAGACTGATGGGTGCCGATGCTGCTATCGGTGGAACCTATGGCGCTATGCCGGAATTATATTTAAAATTAGATGAACTCATCCGCCGCGGCGATATTGCTGCTGCCCAGAAGCTGCAGGTCATAGTAACCATGTTCATTTACCGCCTGTGCTCCTTCCCCTCCATGTATGGAGCTTGTAAAACAATTATCCGTATGGATGGTGTGAACATAGGTGACCCACGCCTGCCATTCCTTCCGGTAGACGAAAAGGATCCTGAGATCAGAAAGCTGTATGAAGATATCCGCGCAGCCGTAGAAGAAACAAAGGGCTGGTAATATTCTCATTACAGGGTTTCAGCAGCAGACTCCCCGGTCATTTGCAGTGACGCATTAAAAAGAGCCATATACATTGAAGTAAAACTTCTCTGCATTATGGCTCTTTTGTCCCGATTATTCTCTTGTAACAGGGAACACCCCATGCTACACTAGAGCGAACAGTTTCATCTTATATTTGGGTTTAGCTAAGAAAGGGACGCTTTGTAAATGGTGGGTAGTGTACGGAAAGAGCCATAAGCCATTTATTAGCAAAATAAAAGTAACTCATTAACCAATAGACAGAGAATGGATGAGCCAGCATTTATAAAGAAGAATCTTCGGAAAGGATGTTAAGAATTATCCTTCTGTCTGTTCAAAAAAAGAATAATTCTGTAAGCTGTTTTCCTTGCTTACAAATTTAAAGAGGAGGTTATATAGTGAAAAAACATATTGTATGCTTCGGAGATTCCAACACACATGGTTATTGTACCGAGACAAACGGACGCTTTTCCGAAGATGAGCGATGGACCTGCCTTTTGGGCAGATATCTTGGCGATGATTATCTGATTTGTGAAGAAGGACTGAGCGGAAGAACAACGGTCTTCGAAGATCCTCTGTTTGAGGGATTGAACGGTTTAACATCAATTTTTCAAAGTCTCATGACCCACGAGCCTGTGGATCTTCTGATTCTGATGCTGGGAACAAATGATACCAAGGAACGTTTCAGCTCAAACGCAGAAAATATCGCAAAAGGCATGGAGCGCCTTACGAAAAAAGCCCTCTCCGTTACCGATGCCTGGAAGAATAGGCCTAATATATTAATCATTGCACCCGCCTATATTGAACCTGGTTATGAAACTACGTTTATTGCTGACGAAATGGGAAAAGGCTGTGTAGAAAAGTCCAGAGCCCTGGCTTCCTACTATGAGGATATTGCCAAACGGCTTGACGTATATTTTCTGGATGCAGCAACCATACCGGGAATCCGTATGCATCCGAAGGACCATATGCATCTGGATCAGAACAGCCATATGCTTCTGGCTAAAAATCTTGCTTCCATGATCCCGGACCTGCTGTAGAAATTTTGGACATTAAAAAGCCCTGCTTCACGACTGCAGGGCTAAAAAGGAAGGAGTTATGAAAAAGTTTATATAACAATTCTTTGTTTGTTATGCTTATATCATAACTTCTAAATGTGTACTTTCAATGATGAACTATTGAACGTTCTATGAAAACTCTGAAAACATTTTATTCATATTTTATTCATAATGTGACATTATATTACCTTTACTGTAAGTTGGACACTTTTCTTATTGTAAGTCCGTACGGTTATATAAGTAACACCTTTTTTTCTTGATTTTACCTTTCCTCTGCTGTCTACCGTTGCCACCGCTTTGCGAGAAGATATATATGTAATCCGATTGCTTTGGGAATTAGACGATATGATCGGTTTAATCTGATAAGTTTTCCCTTTTCTCAGTTTTACGGACTTTCTTCTTAATTTTACCTTTGCCGGTGCTTTTTTTACTTCAACAACACATGTGTCTGTCTTACCGCTGCCGGTAGTTACCGTAATCGTTGCTCTACCGGGCTTCTTTGCCGTAATTTTACCGGAAGAGTTCACCGTTGCCACTCTTTTATTGGATGTGGTATACCTTTTGGAATCCGTACATCTGCTGGGTTTTACAGAAGTCTTCAGCGAATAGGTTTCTTTTGCACCCAGAGTTATCTTAGAAGTGTTCAGGCTGATCCGCTCCGCTTCCATGAAAGAATAGTTCAGATCACAGTAACCTTTATCTGTATTAGCTCCCGGTACCTTTCCTTTGTCTGTATACTGCCACATATCATAGGACCCGGAAAAAGATGGCTTTTTAATCCCATAGCTTCCTACCCATATTCTGATTCCCGAAAGTTTGGACCAGTCAAATTCATTTGTTAAACGATAGTCGGAGGAATAGATCATAGGCGTGTAACCTGCCTTTTTAATTTTATCACAAAATGCCTTTGCGATCGCAGTGGTATTCTTTTTCCCCTTTTTGAACGTACCGCTTTGTTCAATATCATAGACTACCGGATACTCCAGCTTCCTTCCTTTTAAAATCTTCAGACAGTACTCTGCTTCTCTTTTCGCTCCCGCCACAGTAGTGGTACAGCAAAAATGATAAACACCGCGCTTAATTCCTGCATTTCCCGCTCCATAGTAGTTGGCTTCAAACTGATCATCCAGATCCTCTTCATAAGTTCCTGTCTGGGCGCCGTCCCCGGTCTTCAGCATGGCGAACGAATATCCCTGCTGCTTCACACTTTCCCAGTTAATTGTCCCATTATACCACGATACATCGATTCCTTTGATATTGGAGACCGCTGCCTCTGCAGTGAAAGGCAGCATAAGTGCCATCGCTGACACAAACAGAAATTTCATAAGATATCTCTGCACTTTTTTCATAAAGATCCTCCTGTCACAACTGCATGTCCAGTCCATGTGCGTGTTAGAAAATTCATTCCGGCCATCTGCATGCCCCGGTTTGCGGTATATTAGCACCCGTCTCTCATACACATCGAAATATTACAGTTGTAGGTTTTTATTGTTATGGATATAATAACGCGTATTTACCTTTCTGTCTATAGTGAATTTTTACAAAACTCAGCAGAACTCACCGGGGGGCATCCCTGTAACCCGTTTGAAAATATAATAAAATCTTTGCGGGTTATTAAATCCCAATCAGTCCCGTTCAGCTCTTACATCTCCTGCTGCGAAATCGTTTGCTGACCGAAGACTTCACGATGTAGAATCTGATGGTTAGAACAGTGTAAAAAGCCCCAGTAAAAATAAAGGCATAAATAAAAACACCGTATCTTCATTATTTTCTTGAAAGATACAGTGCTTCTTCTATGGTGCTGTTATTTTACGATATCAATTTACCGATATTACTTTTCAGGAACTTCACATTTTTTCTCTCCGATACACTCTGCCATCTGGCGAACCGCCCGGTACACGATTTTTTTCACATCTGTAATGCTTTTCTGATCATGTATCAGATAGATCGGATCATCTTCTGTCTGGAAAAGCTCATTAAGACACATTCCCATAGGATACAGGCTCTTAATACAAACAACAATCAATTCGGTACAAATCTTTTTATTTATGGACAGCGAATTTTTCTTCTGTTCCGAAAACTCCTCATAAATCATATCCAGTACTTTCTCCGCTTCGTCTGCATCCCCGGCTTTCAAAGCATTCAGAAGCTGTCGCTCCCTTTTTATCGGTGAATGGTATTCCTCATCCTCAAACATCAGGTTGCTGATGGATACAATATTGTGATTTTCTTCTAAGGTTGTAAAAACCAAAGCATTCTTTGCCTGATTTGCACAACCATATACGCTTTCGAGACCTTTTTGTATTTCACTGATACCGATGGTACAAGATAAATGAAATTCCTCCTCCATCCGGTCCGAAACCATCTTTGTTACCTTTTTCATATTTTCGTTCAATATAATATACAACAGATTATCTGCAAGGTAGCTGATCACCAGCATGATTTCACCTGGCAGATAATTCACCGTAGCTGCTTCGAAATGATATTTCCGAAAACACTCCTCAATCATACTTACGATGGAATCTGAAACAACTTCCTGATCCTCTGCCCGTATTAATATTACCTGGTATTTCGTTCGCTCTCCGTGCCCCGTTAGTCTGCGGTAATCCTGAATTACTTCATCCTGGACAGGGATCTGCATAATCAGCTGCTGGAAAAGTCTGATAATCAACATATCCTGATCCTGATGAGGCTCCTGGCGCATTTCCTTTACCCATTCTATACGCCGTTTACTCTCTTCTATACGGCAGGATACCCTTTTTACCGCTTCCAATATCTGCTCCTCTGTTACAGGCTTTGGCAGGTATTCCTTCACTCCATAACGTATTGCCTCCTGAGCATTTTCAAATTCATTATATCCGCTTAAAACAATAAACTTGGTGTCTATTCCCATACCAACCGCTTTTTCCATCATTTCCAGGCCGTCCATAATGGGCATGTCTATGCTGGTAATCACGATATCCGGTATTTCTTTTTGGATGATATCCAGGCCTTGTTTTCCATTTTCTGCTGTGCCTACAATATTGACGCCACACTGCTCCCAGGGAAATGACTTCTCAAGCCATTCAAGAACAGATTGTTCATCATCTATCAAAGCCATTTTAATCATTTTTTATACTCCTATCTCATAACAACTAACAATTTACCTCATCCATAATACCAAAGATGACATAAAAATGCAAAAACATTCTTTCAATCCACCCAAAAATTAAGCTTATCTTCACTAAATGAAATCTTGCATCCTCTTTGTTCAAAAAAGGCATCCAATACATGATACAAATCCTCGTACTTTATTTCACTACCATCATTTCCAACGGGTTCTATCCAGAACGACTGCTTGCCGCAGGCATCCCTTATATGTAGTTGAAATGCCAGTTCCTTTTCTCTCAGCATTTGGTTACAGTCAATGATATCCTGAAAAGATATTATTTTCATGTTCGCACCTCTTATCTATTGTCTCTCATCTCTTGTCTCTTATCTTTTGTCTCTTATCTTTTGTCTCTTATCTTTTGTATCTTATCTCTTGTCCTTATCTGTTATTTCCTATCTGTTATTTCCTATCTGTTAATTCCTATCTGTTATCCCTGATCTGTTATACTTCTTTTACCGCCGCCAGTTGGAATTCACACCAATTTGACAAAGCGCAATCCCCACACATAGGTTTTCTGGCTTTACAAACCGCTCGCCCATGCCGGATGAGCTGAATGTTTATGCGTATCCAATGATCCTCAGGAAGCACCTCCTGTAATTCCAATTCCACTTTCAAAGGATCAGAATGGTGCGCCCATCCCAGTTTGTTAGATATCCGGTTAACATGGGTATCTACCGTAATCTCGGGAACTCCATATGCGTCTGACATAAAAAGATTGGCTGTCTTTCTTCCGACTCCCGCCAGTTTCATTAAATCCTCTCGGTTGTCCGGAACCTGACCATTGTACTCAGCTACCAGCTGCTGACAGCATTTTTTCATATTTTTTGCCTTACTGTGGTAGAGTCCGATGGTTTTAATCATGCCTTCCAGTTCCTCAATGTCAGCTTCCGCCATCTCTTCTACCTTCTGATATTTGTCATAAAGTGCAGGAAGTACCAGATCTACCTGGGCATCCGTACTCTGAGCGCTCATCATAATCGCCAAAAGCAGCTGCCAGGGCTCCCTGTGGAGAAATCCATCTTTATCCACTCCATACAGCTCATCCAGTTTATCTAATATTTTCTTTACCTGTAATTTTTTCATCATAATCCCATCAACGCTTCTCTATATACATTTTCGACCTTTTCTTTGGTTGGTACACCTTCATGAACCTTTTTATCCCCCACATAAAAAGTGGGTACATACCAGTAATCAAGAGAATCTGCAAGCTCTGTTTCTACCGATTCATCTGCGATTCGTACCTCTGCCTTACCATACTCCGGATGTTCCATTTTCAGTTCCTCCATAAGTGCCAGTGCCTTATGGCAATGCGGGCAGTCTTTTAAAATCATCATCAATACTTTCTGCATGGCAGTCTCCTTTTCATCTGTTTTCTTTCACTATACCATAAAGCGACTTTTTTCGCCATCATCACTTGATGAAAAAGTCTTCCAAAGTTTCATTTTCCATTATTTCATTACTTTAAACTAATAACGCAAAAAAGTACTTGACTTTTACATGGTATGGCGCTATTCTTTTTTTAGATAAGAAAATGTTTAGATTCTATGAAAAGAAAAAGTAGATTGTTTTCTGTTCCCAGAGAGTCAGCGTCTGGTGTGAGCTGATGTTCAGAATTCAAATGAAAATCATCTTGGAGAATTACAGCCCAAAGCCTGTGCAAGTAAGCTGTACCGGTTAGTCCCCGTTATCGGAGAACGTATAATATGTACGTTATGAGAGCTGTCTGTATCTTACAGATGGAATATGGGTGGTATCGCGGAATTGACTTCGTCCCTTTTTTATACGGGAGGAAGTTTTTTTATTGTCCTGAAACTCTTTCTTATCACATAACCAATAACAGGGAGGAAACATTTATGAACGTATTAAAAAAAACAAGCAAATTTCTATCAAAAAACACATCATTATTTATAATCGCAGTTGCAGTAGTCACATTTTTTGTACCGCAGCTCTTTACCTGGGTCCGGGGCACTAACCAGACGATTATTATCGGAATCATAATGTTTGGTATGGGTCTTACCCTGACTGCAAATGATTTTAAAATTCTGGCAAAACGCCCACAGGATATATTTATTGGCGCACTTGCCCAATACACTGTCATGCCCCTGTTGGCTTTTGGCGTTGGAAAACTGTTACGTCTTCCGGATGGAATTGCGATCGGCCTTATTCTGGTCGGATGCTGCCCCGGAGGTGTTTCTTCTAATATTATGTCATTTCTCTGCCACGGTGACGTTCCTTATTCCGTTGGCATGACCACCGCCTCCACCTTACTTTCACCTATTTTAACTCCAATCCTGGTTCTTCTGTTAGCCGGACAGGAAATTAATGTGGATGCTATTGGTATGTTTCAGTCCATCTGCCAGTCCGTATTAATACCGGTTGCACTGGGATTTGCCCTGAACTATTTCTTCGGGAAGAAAAAAGCATTTAAAGACGCTCAGGAGCTGATGCCCGGTGTATCCGTCACCGGACTTGCCTTTGTCGTGGGCGGTGTTGTATCTCTTCAGGGATCTAACTTCTTCCAGTCAGGAATTGTCATCTTTATAGCCGTATTGCTGCATAACAGTATTGGTTATCTTCTTGGATACAGCGTTGGACGCCTATTTAAAATGCCGGTGGCTAAAAAGCGGACTATTTCCATAGAAGTAGGTATGCAAAATGCCGGTCTTGCCACGAACCTGGCAACCCTTCATTTCGCAGCACTTCCTCAGGCTGCTTTAATCAGCGCTGTATCCTGCGTATGGCACTCCATTTCCGGTACGATACTCGCAGGATTTTTCGCAAAACTGGATGAAAAAAAGGGAATTCCAAGTAACACAGTAGCAGAAGATGGCGAGGCAGAGAGTATTGCATAGAATAATAATTTTTTGGAGGTACTTATGAAACAGGTTGAAATCGTAACTGCAATTATAATGAAAGATCACAAAATCCTTACTACCCGCAGGGGGTACGGGCAGTTTATAAATCTTTGGGAATTTCCCGGCGGGAAAATTGAATCCGGAGAAACCAACGAGGAAGCTCTCTTCCGGGAACTTCAGGAAGAACTAGCCGTCGAAATAATCCCTGAAAAGCTGTTTATGTCAACGGAATACGACTATCCTGATTTCCACCTGACCATGCACTGCTACGTTTGCAGTATAAAAAAAGGCACCATTACGCTGCTGGAGCATAATGGTGCAAAATGGCTGGACAAAGATCATCTGGATACAGTGGAATGGCTGCCGGCTAATAAACCTGTTATTGATGGACTGAGGGTAATGCTTACTCTTTAATGGTTTTATACCTGTCAAATAAGGGTCTGTAAATGTAATAAGTTTCAAAATTACATTTACAGACCCTTATTTTAGAGTGAGCGCCTGCATCCGCATTTGCTCCGGCATACCTTTGCAACTTCTTATATAATGGGTGGTGGTAATTTGGAAATGCTGCGGTTGCTCCTTGGACATTACGACTATAATGTAACCCGTAATTATCTACACCTTGCTAACCAGTATATGATCCTAAATGCTGATATCTATAAATTAGACTCTGTATTTTTCAAAACTACCTATTAAAACAAAATGTATCCCACTTTTTCCAGCCGGCTTCACCTGGCTGCGAAAAAAACGGGATACATTTTTTATATTTCTTAGAGTCCTAGATTCTACTATATTCGACATTAAACCAACAAAAAACACCAGCCCCAAGGCCCATACGTCCAAAAAGCTAGTGTTTCATGCGCCTTCAGGGGCTCGAACCCTGGACACCCTGATTAAGAGTCAGGTGCTCTACCAGCTGAGCTAAAAGCGCTTGTCTTTATTTTGTTTGTGTTAAGGTAATTCCTCAACGCAAGGGATATTATATTATATAATTTCGAGAATTGCAAGTATTTTTTTATAAAAATATAAGAAATATTTTTTTGTATTCCCTTGATTGATTTTCACAAACCATTTATAATGGATATAGACTAGGGAAAAATACGCGTAAAGCGACATTTTTTTATAGAAATTATTAAGGGAATTTGAGGTGCACAGGTATATATGGACAATGAAAAGTCAACAAAGCATGAAGCTTCACAAGAATACAACAAGCATACACTATTAAGAAGGAAGCACAGAAAGAAAACCGATGATATTGCTGCTTCATCCGATCAGGAAGATTCTGGTTTGGATAATTTTATAGCTGATGGATCACAGAAAAATGACAGTGATAATCAGGATGAGTCAGAAATGAAAAATAGTACCTCAAGTAAAAATGAAAATAATTATAACCTTCCACATGAACCTTATGATCCGGAATATCCAAACAGAAAGTTTCATGCCAGCAACCGCTATTTTACCATATGTGTTTATGCTATAGCCGTTATTTTCTTTGGTGCCATTATCGTCAAGATTTTTGTTTCGCTGGATGGTACATTAAAATTTTTAAAGGATGTCACAAACATTCTGATGCCATTTTTCATTGGTGCATTAATCGCATTCATATTGAATCCGGCAGTGAAAAAGGTATATGAGTTTTATCACAGAATTTGCAGAATCAACAATAAGTCCGTATGCCTGGGGTTATCCATTGCTACTACATACATTCTGCTTCTGGGACTGATTATTGTCACACTGCTTTTTGTAGTACCGCAGATCGTAGAAAGTATTACAGAATTGGTAAATTACGTTCCTACAACGGTGGATAACGTCTACCACTTCTTTGATAACCTGGAGGAACATTTCCCAAATCTGGACGTGGAAGTAATCCGAAAAGCAATTAATGATGCCATACCGAACTTTATAACCTATTTAAAAGATTTTGCCACAAACCTTGTTCCGGCACTATATACCGTATCCGTTTCAATTTTACAATGGATTTTAAATGTAGTAATTGCCATTATCGTATCGATTTATATGCTTTCTGACAAGAAACCGCTGCTGAACTCCATAAAAGGAATTATTTATGCATTTGTTCCGGTAAAGCATATCAGTTCTACTATTGATACGTTAAAAACCTGCAACCAGCTGTTCAGCAGTTTTATTATCGGAAAAGCGATTGACTCCCTGATTATCGGGCTGCTCTGCTTTGTAATTATGAGCCTTTGCCAACTTCCATATGCTGTTCTGATCAGTGCCATCGTAGGCGTAACAAACATGATCCCTTATTTCGGTCCATTTATCGGTGCGGTACCAGGAGTTTTAATCATGTTATTGGTCAGCCCGATTAAAGCCCTGATCTTTGCAATACTGATATTGGTACTGCAGCAGTTTGACGGTTTAATCCTGGGACCCAAGATTCTTGGAGATTCAACCGGTTTGAAGCCGCTGTGGATTATATTCGCCATTACCATAGGCGGAAGTATTGCCGGTGTTCTGGGTATGTTCCTGGGCGTTCCTGTCATAGCCGTTTTAAGATATCTTCTGAACCGTTTTCTACAGTACCGGCTTGAAAAAAGGAATTTTAAGGACAGTCATAATTTTAATATTGAATAGAAAAAGGGTAATCCGCCAAATGGCAGATTACCCTTTCTTCTTATCTTCACCTTTTAATTTTTTGTTCACTTCATCAACGGATTTCTTAAGTGCCAGAAGCTGGCGGTCCATTGTTGTTTTATCATTGAAGAACATTCCCACTTTTTGTTTCAGGCTTTTATTCTTTATCATGCTTTCACATCCATAACAAGCATTTACTATAGTATATTCTTACTCTTTAATCCTGTGCAGGATCATTTTTCTCTCTGCACACAATCATTTTATGAATTGGATTGCCAAGGGCCGAGAATTTTTCTTCATATTCTGTCATTACATTCCCCTCTGACAAAACCCCATCGTGATGAAGATCGAAAGTACATGCTTTGAGGATCCATCCCGCAGGTTCTACTTCTTCTAAGGCAAAATCAAAGAGTCCTCTGTTGTCCGTCTTAAATTCAACGGTCCCGTCCGGCACCAGAATCTTGTCATAACGGCTCAAAAACTCTCTGGAGGGGAGTCTCCTTTTAGCATGCCGGTCCTTAGGCCACGGGTCAGAAAAATTCAAATAGATGCGTTCCACTTCATTTTCTGCAAAGATTTCAGGCAGTTCTCTGGCATCAATACACAGGAAAAATAAATTCTGAAGTTCAGTCATAGTTTCTCTTTTTTCCAACGCCCGGAGAAGAACACTGGAATACCTTTCGATTCCCACATAATTTATTTCAGGATGATCGAATGCCATCTGGGTTATAAATCTGCCTTTCCCCATTCCAACTTCTATATGAATCGGGTGATCGTTGCCAAATGCTTGTTTCCATGCGCCTCTCACCGTTTTAGCATCTTGGATTACATAACTGCTCTCTGCTATAATTTCATCTGCTCTTGGAATATTTCTCAATCTCATAATTTCTCTGCATGAAATTCATGCTTCTCCTTACTTTATTATTTTTTTCTGATGTTTTTAAAATTGTCTTTTGTAAACATTTCACAGTTGTCAAGCCTTCTAAGAAGCACTTTTACTGTATAGCCAAGAATGATTGTAACACAAAACTTAATAATATACAAAAAATAAATTATATTTTTTTTAATTTTGGTAAATTTATTATAGATTTTTTTTGAAAATGGTGTATGATTATATAATGAATATTGAATAGATAGGAGGGCATGAATTATGGATATGGTTGTGAACCGATTATCTGAAATCGAGGCAGCATCTGTCAGGATTATCGATGAAGCAAACGCTCAGAAAAAAGAACTGGACGATGAGCTACATGACGAATTACAAAAATATGATGCCGAAGTAGATGCAGATACCGAACAAAAGCTCAAGCAGCTGCAAGCAGATCTTCAAAAGGAAATGGAAAAAGACCTTGCCAAGCTAAAAACTGAGACTCAGCGTTTGGTAACGAATCTGGAAGCTGATTATAATGTAAACCACAAAAAATTAGCTGCCGGGGTATTAAAAAAACTAGTAGAGGGGTAATCATATGGGAAACCTGTTAGCTTACAGCGGGACCACCACCAAAATACGTGCAATCAGAAGCCGTCTGTTTACAGAGGAAAATTACCGTGAACTGGCTTCTATGGCAACTGTCACCGATGCCCTTAGCTTTATAAAGAAGCATCCCGGTTATCACGATTTGTTTGCGCACGCGGATGAAGCGTCTCTGCATCGTAACGACATTGAAAAAATACTGCAGAATGCCGTATATGTGGATTTCCAGAAAATCTACCGGTTTGCCACCGTGTATCAGCGTAAGTTCCTGGATATGTACTTCAAGCGATATGAAGTCGCTATATTGAAGAGTTGTCTGAGAATGGTGTTTGACCGCCGTGACATGGAACTGGATTTAACGATTTTCAAAGATTTCTTCGAAAAGCACTCTGACATTGACATCACCAAATTATCAAATTGTACCACATTGGAAGAGCTGGTTTCAAATTTAAAAGGAAGCATGTTCTATGATTGTCTGAACAGGCTGTCCAATGTTTCAAATCCAACTCTTTGGGATTATGGCATGGCATTGGATTTGTTCTATTTTAAGAAGTTCTGGAAAGAAAAAGACAAACTTCTGAAAAAAGATGCATTGAAAAGTGTAACTGCCGCCTATGGCACCAAGATGGACTTACTTAATATAGAATGGATTTTCCGTTCTAAGAAATATTATAATATGTCAGGTCCTCAGATCTATGCATTACTGATCCCTGTTCAGTATAAACTGAAAAAGGCAGATATCCATGATCTTGTCGAAGCACCCACAATGGATGAATTCGATACAGCCCTTAAGAAGACTTATTATGGAAAGCATTATGAAGGCTATGGCGTAAGAACAATTGAACCGATGTACAACAAAATACGTATGAAAGTTCAGAGGGGAAACGCTGAAAAAGATCCATATTCAGTAGCAACCATCATCTCCTATCTCTATGAGAAAGAGCATGAAATTGACAAACTTACAACCGCTTTAGAGTGTGTCCGTTACGGTATTGATCCAAACGAGACACTAGACTATATTCTTTAAAAGCAGAGGAGGTGTAACTTGTGATTGTCAAAATGAAATTTTTGAGTATTACGGGACCCAAGGCTGATATCGACCGTGTGGTAAACGAATACTTGTCCAAATACGAAATTCATTTGGAGAACGCCTTATCTGATTTAAAAACGGTTGAACATTTAAGGCCATTTATGGAAATCAATCCATATCGTGAATGGCTCATAAAAGCAAATGAATATGCTGAGCTTGTGAAAGATCCGCATTTTACGACTACCAAACATATCACCCTTGAAAAAGCATTGGATGTTGTGAATGAACTGGATACCAAAATTGGCGATATCCGCACGAAACGAAATGAACTGGATGCCAAAAGGGAGTCCTTAAGAGCTTCCATTCAGAAAATCGAGCCATTCTTAGAATTTCAATATAACATACATGCCGTATTGGAATTCAAATTTATTAAGTACCGATTTGGTAAAATTGCCCATGACTACTATACGAAATTAGAAAGATATGTCTACGACGATTTTGATACGGTATTTTACAAATGCCATACGGATGAAGATTACGTATGGGGCGTCTACTTTGTACCTGCCGCCCAGGCATCCAAAATAGATGCGGTTTACTCTTCCATGCATTTCGAACGTATTTATCTTCCTGATGATTATGCCGGAACGCCAAAAGAGGCATATGATGACCTTAAGGCAGATATTGATAATTACAGTAAAGAAATTGCGAAATGCAATGAAGAAATTACCCGGGCCCTTACAGAGCACAAAGAACTGCTGCTTCTGGCTCAGGCTAAGTTACAGGCACTGTCCACAAACTTTGATGTCCGCAAGCTTGCAGCCTGCACCAAGGAATCAAAACAGATATTCTATATTTTATGCGGATGGATGTCGGAAGAAGATGCAAGATCCTTCCAGCAGGATATCTCAGAGGATGAAAATCTATACTGTATTGTAGAGGATGACAATAACAATATTGTTAATTCTCCTCCCACCAAATTAAAGAATCCTAAGTTGTTCCGGCCATTTGAAATGTTCGTCCGAATGTATGGGCTGCCGGCTTACAACGAAATTGACCCTACGATATTCGTAGGCCTTACCTATGCCTTTATCTTTGGCGCCATGTTCGGCGATGTAGGTCAGGGATTATTACTTTTGATCGGTGGATTTTTATTGTACCGATTTAAAAAACTGGATCTGGCAGCGATCATCAGCTGTGCCGGATTTTTTTCCACGGTATTCGGGTTCCTGTTTGGAAGTTTATTCGGATTTGAAGATGTTCTAGAGCCCATATGGCTCCGTCCGGTAAACCATATGTCAACGATACCATTTATCGGCAATTTAAATACCGTATTTATCGTAGCAATTGCATTTGGTATGTTCCTGATTATTGTAACAATGATCTTTCATATTATTAATGGTATTAAAGCAAAAGATGCTGAAAACACCTGGTTTGATACAAACGGTCTTGCAGGACTGGTATTCTACGGTGCAATCGTTGCAGTGATCGTGCTTTTCATGACAGGAAACACCTTACCGGCAGGTATCGTATTAGTCGTTATGTTTGTCATTCCGCTAATTCTGATTGCTTTAAAAGAGCCTCTCTCCAAACTGGTTGAGAAAAAGACTGACTTTTTGCCAAAAGAAAAAGGTATGTTTATTGTTCAGACCATATTTGAAATGTTTGAAGTGCTTTTAAGCTACTTCTCAAATACACTTTCCTTCGTCCGTATCGGCGCATTTGCAGTCAGCCACGGAGCTATGATGGAAGTTGTACTTATGCTTGCCGGTGCAGAAAACGGCGGATCGCCGAACTGGCTGGTTATCATACTCGGTAACCTGATCGTATGTGGTATGGAAGGTTTGATCGTAGGTATCCAGGTACTGCGTCTTGAATATTATGAAATGTTCAGCCGTTTCTACAAAGGTACCGGACGTGAATTCAAACCATTTTCAAAAAAAGATAAGGCCGCCTAAGATAAGACGCCAAACAAATCTAAATCAAAAATTGCCAAAGGCACTTTTTTGAATATAAAAACATTTTTTTATTTAGGAGGATAATATAATGACAACATTAACATCAATCGTATTAGTAATTGCATTGGTTCTTAGCATCATCGTACCTTTCGGAGCATTTTTAATCGGCGAGAGAAATAAAGGAAGGTATAAAACTTCTTTAGGTATCAATTGCTTCTTCTTCTTTGGAACTATGGTTCTCGGTGCTATTATAGCATTTGGCGGCGACGGATCTACAGCAATGGCTGCAGAAGCTACCGGTGAAGCTATTCCCGGATTATCCGCAGGTCTTGGTTATCTTGCTGCTGCATTAGTTACCGGATTATCCTGTATCGGTGGTGGTATTGCCGTTGCTAGTGCTGCTAGTGCTGCCCTTGGTGCAATCAGTGAAGACCAGAGTATTCTTGGTAAATCACTTATCTTCGTAGGTCTTGCAGAAGGTGTCTGCCTCTATGGTCTGATCATCTCCTTCATGATCTTAGGTAAATTATAATTCTATGAAGATGTATTTAATCAGTGATAATGTAGATACTTATACCGGTATGAGACTAGCAGGAGTGGAAGGATGCGTTGTTCATGAGAAACCCGAAGTAAGGGAAGCCCTGGAACGCACGGTTGCCAATAAAGAAATTGGCATCATCCTGCTTACAGAGAAATTCGGCCGGGAATTCCCGGAAATTATTGACGATGTAAAGCTAAACCGAAGACTTCCACTTATCATTGAAATACCGGATAGGCATGGTACGGGACGTAAGCCGGACTTTATCACTTCTTACGTAAATGAAGCCATTGGAATAAAATTGTAAAGAGGGTGAAGATTTTGACAACCGAAGAAAAGTTAAAACATTTCGAAGAATCTTCCTTAGAAAATGCCAGAGAACAGGCAACTCAGATTATATCAGAACATAAAACTGCTCTTGAAAAAATCAAAACTGAGCATGTGACTGCTAAAAAACGGCAGGCTGCCCTTCAGATAAAAACTGAGACAGAAAGCTTAAAACGAGCAAACAATATGGCTCTTTCAAAGGAACAGCTTCAAATAAAACGAGAAATAACCAAAAAGCATAATGAATTAAAAGAAAAGCTTTTTGTAGAAGTCAAGGCAATGCTGGAGGATTATATGTCTTCTCCTGCCTATGATAAATTATTAGTCAATCAGATTCATGAAATAAAAGAACTCGCTGGAGACGGAAGCGTTATCATTTATATTGACCCTGCCGACTCTTCCAAGCAATTAAGTCTGGGCGCCTCAACGAATGAGCAGGTTTCCTTATCTGAATATTCGTTTATGGGCGGTACAAGGGCAGTTCTTGCCGACCGGCATATATTAATTGATAATTCCTTTGCAACAAAATTAGAAGAGGCAAAGGCAGAATTTACATTTGACGGAGGTATGACCCATGACTAGAACAGGCATTATATATGGTATCAACGGACCTGTTGTCTATTTAAAAGGCAACACCGGCTTCAAAATGGCTGAGATGGTTTATGTTGGTAAGGAAAAATTAGTTGGTGAGGTCATCAGCTTAACAACCGATACCACTACCGTGCAGGTTTACGAAGAAACAACCGGTATGAAACCGGGTGAAGAAGTAATCGCTACCGGCGATGCTATCTCCGTAACGCTGGCACCTGGTATCTTAAATAATATTTTTGATGGTATTGAACGTCCTCTTAGTGAGATCGCTAAAAACTCGGGTAAATATATTAACCGTGGTGTAAGTGTTGATTCTCTGGATACTTCAAAACTGTGGGACGTACATATCACAGTAAAACCGGGCGACACCGTAAGCGGCGGTACCATTATCGCTGAAGTACCGGAAACTCCTGCTATCACACATAAATCAATGGTTCCTCCAAATATGAAGGGTACTATTTTAGAWTGTTGTGAAAGACGGACAATATACCATTACTGATCCAATCGTTACCATTCAGTTACCGGATGGTACGG
>NZ_JNGB01000249.1:0-1684 GCF_001029355.1 Robinsoniella sp. RHS | reverse complement strand
TACATTAACCTTAATTACAAGAAAGGATTTTTGCCGGAGGAAGATATCCTGTCTAACAAATCAGTCAGCCTGTCCGGTCTGAAAATCATCAGCGCTGTCTCTGATGAAAAACTAATGAAAAACATCTGGGGTATTATCCAGAAAATCATTCTGGTTACCGGCCTCAGTATTCTGTGCCTGGTCACCATTGTTACTGTACTTCACAAGTATTACAAAAGACGTTTTCATGATCTGGCTTCCGCTATATCCCTGATCAGCCAAGGGGATTTTGACACCAGGCTGCCGGTTAACTCCGATGACGAAATCGGCTATTTAAGCCAGACCTTTAATACCATGTGTGAAACTTTAGATATCTATATCAAAAAGACCTATCTGGCTGAGACACAGCGCAGGACTGCAGAACTTTATGCCCTCCAGGCGCAGATCAACCCGCATTTTCTGGCAAATACCCTGGAAAGCATTCGCATGAGGGCACTTGAAGACGATAACTATGAGGTAGCTGAGATGCTTGCCAACCTGGGTAACCTTTTTCATTGGATGAAAGATTTTAACCATGATATAGTATATCTGGAGGACGAAATAGATTACATAGAATCATACCTGGAATTGCAGAAATTCCGCTTTGGAGATAAGCTCAGTGTCCTGATGAATGTGCCTCCTGACATTCTTTATCTGGGTATCCCTAAGTTCACCCTCCAGCCCATTGTAGAAAACAACCTAACCCACGGCTTTCCTCAAAATAGCCAGCCACTTGAAATCAGTATAAATTTCCAGGTCTGCGACAACATAATCACGCTCACTATTACCGATAACGGCACCGGAATGCGTGAAGAAACCCTTGCTGACCTCCAAGACCATATCGCCGGTATCCAGACACACTCTTCCTATGGTCTGGCACTAAGGAATGTTCATACCAGAATCCAGCTTTTGTTCGGAAAGCAATATGGACTCAGTATTAACAGTAAATTATACAGAGGCACTGCGGTGGTAGTTACGCTTCCTGCCTTAGAGAAAAAGGAGATGGAGAAATATGTACAAAATGATTATTGTGGATGATGAACCCCTGATCCGTTCCGGTCTTCGGAATCTGATCGAATGGGAAGTTTACGGAATTGAAATTGTATCTGAATCGGAGGATGGCATGAAAGCCTATCTGAACATCAAAGACCAGATTATTGACATTGCTCTTATTGATATCAATATGCCCAACATGAATGGGCTGGAACTTATTGAGCTTTGTTCCCATCTGCCACATTGCCCCAAATTTATCATACTGAGCGGCTACAACGATTTTGAATACGTTCGCACCGCTATGCAGCATGGTGCAGTCAATTATCTGCTTAAACCTGTAAATCAGGAAGAACTGACAAATACAATTATATCTACAGTGCACATGCTGGATGATACCCAAACACAAAAACAGCAGTTTCAGGAAAGTCTTATGGCTCTTCGCAATGACATTCTGGTAAGGGTCCTGACCAACCGTATCGACACCCGGGAATTACGTGAGAAATGCCGCTTTGTAAATCTTACCTTTCGCTGTAGTAAAATGCGTGTGGGACTTCTAAAGCCCTTGTTTCACAGCGGGGAACGTTCCATGAAATGGGCAGATTTTTCCACAGCCAGATTGTGTGAAAAGATTTGTAAAGATACCTGTGACTGCTACGCTGCACTCGACACATCT
>NZ_JNGB01000159.1:0-6967 GCF_001029355.1 Robinsoniella sp. RHS | reverse complement strand
GGTTTTTATGTGATCTAAGCCAATAACGTCCGGCATGCCACAACGCCCGGGTCCACCCTGCTGAGAAACCAGCTTTTGTATCAATAAACTGCATCCCGGAAAGAGAAGGGGGCGGACCATGGCAGGCGTTTGGAAGGCGTATAGCAGATCTGAGCATTTACTTACCTTGCCGGAGTGTTTTTTTGGCGGATAGTATTCGACTGGCTCCCATCGGATACTAAGCGGGCACTGAGCTGCGAAATGCATCAGGATTTCGGAGCGAATGCCCGCGTGCCGCCAAAAAGCGCTCTGGGAAGGTTAGAAAATGCCAGTTCTGCGGTAAGCCTTCCAAACGCCTGCCATGGTCCGCCCCCTTCTCTTTCTGTACACTACCTACATCTACAAAGCGTCATTCCTCAGCTAAACCCCAATATATTAAACCCGCAGGGAGTCTCAACTTTATCCGGGTCAAATTTCCCACAAAGTGTGACGCACAGCTGCCAGAAAGCTATTTTAAAACAAGCTCTAGTATTTTTTTATTATTTTTGGTATGATAATACCCTGCCGCAAAAAACAAGTAATTGATTATATAACTAGAGGAGGTTAGACGATGGATCAGGAACAGCAGCATTTACAGGAATGTACCCAGATTATCAAAGACAATATTGCATTATATGAAGAGCAGGTGCAAAACAGCCGCCGGGAAACAGATGAGTTGTACATTGCCATTCAGCAGGGAGATACTGAGCTTTATGATCAGTTGATTGTAAGTCAGGACATTACCACTCATGCAGCAAATTCACTGCGTAAGAACCGCGCGGCTCTGGAAAAGCCTTATTTTGGACGAGTGGATTATGAAGAAATTGAGTTTGCCAAACCGGAAAGCATCTACATAGGCAAAAATGGTATCAGCCGAAACAAAACAGAGATTATCATCGTGGATTGGCGTGCTCCTATTTCCAGCGTCTACTATGAAAATACACTGGGCAGAGGAAAATATCATGTACCGGAAGTCGGTGACATCGAAATCGACCTTAAGTTAAAGAGAACCTTTGATATCGTACAAGGTAAGCTGACAGGATTCTATGATAGTGATGTAGCATCCAATGATGAGCTTTTAGTCAAATACCTTGCCAAAAATAAAGATGTTGTACTGGGTGATATTATCGCTACCATCCAAAAAGAACAAAATGAAATAATACGGGATACTCCTTTTACGGATATTATTGTCCAGGGAGTAGCCGGAAGTGGAAAAACGACGGTTGCCATGCACCGGATTTCCTATATTTTATACAACTATGCACACCGTTTTTCCCCTGAGGAATTCTGTATTATAGGAAGCAATGATATGCTCCTGAGCTATATTACAAGTGGTCTTCCGGAACTGGATGTATCCGGTATCGGTCAGAAGCGAATGGATCTTTTCCTGATTCACCTGCTGGATAAAGACTGGAAGAAAAAATTTAAATATATTACCATGAAACCTCAGTCCGCTTTCAAGAGTAAATTAGATTTTATCTACCGTTTGGGTGACTATCTCAAAAAAATAGAGTATCAGTCCATCCCATGCAAAAGTATTAAAGATCCAGCCCTGGGGGTAATACTCTCCGCTGACGGTATCCGTTCGGCTCTAAAGCTCAGCCGGGGATTGTCCCTGAAACAAAAACTGGCCCAGCTAAATGACAGGCTGAAGAACAGAATCCGGCTGTTAACAGATGGACCCAAAAAAGTTTATCGTTCAAAAAAGCTATCGCAGTACCGCAATTATTTCAAATGGGAAGCCGAAGCAAAAACTCCTCTTGCCATTTATATTAACTTTTTGATTTCTTATGAATCGGATAAAAACACCCTGGATGTGGATTCCACGCTGGCGGATATTCAAAATGAATCTTTTGATATCTATGATCTTGCTGCTATGGTATTTATTCGAAAACGGATGACAGAGGCAAAGGCTTCTGATGAATACGGACAGATTATCATTGATGAAGCCCAGGATTTTGGCCCAATGATTTATTATGTATTAAGAAATGCACTTCCCGACTGCTACTTCACCATTATGGGGGATGTTTCCCAGAATATAAATTATACAACCGGAATGAACAGCTGGGATGAGCTTTGCAATGAAGTATTTGACCCGGAAAAAGAACATTTCCGGATTCTTGCCAAGAGTTACCGTAATACCATTGAAATCTCAGAATATGCCGGTAAGGTATTGGATAAAGCATCTTCGGGAGCTTACAAAATACAGCCGGTTATCCGGCATGGATCACCCGTCGAGCTGTACCGCTGTCCACCATCGGAAATGGCCGGGCAGGCAGTAACCATAATAAAGGGAATTCAGGAACGGGGATTTGACACCACTGCAGTTATCTGCCGCACCCCGGAAGAAGCACAGAATGTTGAACATCTTCTGGCTGAACAGATTGCAGTTGAAAAAGGTACCGAGATGAACTTTCAAAAAGGTGTCATGGTTCTTCCGATTGCACTTACCAAAGGTCTGGAATTTGATACTGTTTTACTCTGGAACCCGGATACCGAAAATTATCAGGAAAATGAAGGTGATGCAAAGCTTCTTTATGTGGCAATTACACGTGCCCTCCATGAATTGCATATCCTCTGCCATGGAGAATTATCGGATTTGTTTAAATAGATTTAGTTCTTCCAATAACGTCCAGCATACCATCCCCCCCGGGGTCACACCATGCTGAGAAAACCAGCTTTATATCAATAAACTGCATCCCGGAAAGAAAAGGGGGCGAACCATGGCAAGCATTTGGAAGGTGTATAGCAGATCTATGCATTTACTTACCTTGCCCGCGTGCAGCCAAATAGCACTCCGGGAAAGTTAGAAAATACCAGTTCTGCGGTAAGCCTTTCAAACGCCTGCCATCTGTACGCCCCCACTTTGCGGCATATTTGCCCCGAATTCAGGTTACGTAGCCCGCTACGCGCCATACATCCGGGACAAATCTCCCACAAACTGTGACGCACAGCTGCCAGAAAGCAATTTTAAAACACGCTCTAGAATACCTTTATATATTTAAATTCCAGTTTTTCCGCTCCTGAAAGTCTTAGATAAACAATTTTACAAACTTTCTCATACACTTCCCTTACGAACCTGGTATCTTCAGAACTAATTACACCGTCACCATAATTAGCCTGCATTACAAGATCCATAGCCCTTGCAAATTCATTGGGGTCAATTCCATCAAATCTCTGTATGACTTCCTTTACAAATTCCGGCTCTGTTCCGTCGTATTTTTTTGGAAGTCCTCCAAGCACCATGACATCATACATCGATGCAAAAATACCTCTTACATCTTCTGCTGCCCTTCTTTTTAATATCAGGCTTCTGCGAATCATAATCACAGCTAAGATCATGGCTGCAGCTGCAGCTGCTAAAATAGCCATCAAGGAAACTCTGCCGGTCATACTATCCGTGAAAAATCCATTGGTATTCGCTGACTCTGTCTGAACTTCAGTTTTCAGTTCCTGCCTGCCTTCAGTCTGTACTGTTTTCTTCTTTTCACTTTGTGCTTCCGACTGAGGCGCCTCTGTCTGCTCCTCAGTATTACGGTTTACGGCTCCAGCATATCCCGGTGTTGCTTCTACCGGCATCCAGCCTTCCCCGTCCACGTATATCTCCGCCCATGCATGCGCTTTTTCGTCTTTGATATGAGCTTCGTATTCACCGTCTGAATTAATAGTAAACTCAGATGCAGGTGCGATGTATCCTGCTGCATACCTGGCAGGAATTCCATACATCCGGAACATCAGCACTGCTGTTGTTGCAAAATGTACACAATATCCTTCTTTTCGTTCAAATAAAAAATACTCAGCGAAGTCTTTATTAGCCGGACATTCACCAGGCTGAAGATTATATTTCGCATTTCCGGTCAGCGTTGTAACGATAAAATCCCGTATTTCATTCACATCCGTCATGGGATGGGATTCACATAATGCAGCAAGGTTTGTCAGCCGCTCCGCCGGATACGAGAGATATTTCCCATATGCATAATCCCTGTATTCACCTGACAATGGGCTAAAATCTGATAAGCTCACATAGCCATTTGCACTGATAAGCTGTTCATAACTCCCTCTTTCATAAAAAGAAAACGCTGCTTCATTCTTTGTCGCTGACTCCTGCCGGGATATATATGGTGCATATTCTTCCTCCGAAGATGCTCCCCGTTTTTCGACCAAGATCATCTGTTTTACATTTTCATCGGCTTCTTCCTCCAGCATTGATGCCATTTGAAACGGCTGTTCATAATACTCACGCCTTACATCTTCCGGTGTGCCCATTCCTGCGTCAGTAAAAAAAGAAAGATCGTCATCCTCAGACCAGCGGCTTCCCGTATACTCGTCACCCGTATATCCCTTCAAGTAAATCGTCTCGCCCGGAGCCCGATATAAGGTTAACTTCAAAGCTTCTTCTCCGGTAAAATAGACGTTCCCGCCTAATTGTCCGCTGTCAATCTGACCTGCGCCCGACATGCTGATCCGAAGCTTTGGGAACATATTCCGGACGGTCTCCACCAGTGAATTATTCTGGACAAATACTCTTGCTTCTTTCACCTGTGTATTTAGCTTCTCCATTTGCGGGTTGAGAATCAGATAAGAAATTCCAAAAAGTGATACCGCAGCGACACCCATAAATAAGGCACTGTATCCTATCACCCCATTTCGGTAATACTTTGGCACGATGACCTTGGCTTTTCGAAGAGAAAATTCTCCTCTCCCCATGGTAAAAGCTCCTACATAACAAAACAGAAGCAGGCACATGGACCAAAAGGATGGAACCAGCCCCACCATCATAGCACCCGCCGTAGGTAGAATTGTCCCCATAAGAACCAGCATTCGGCTTTTCACAGCCACCAGCCCTAAAAAAAGCGTCACGCCAAATAAAATCATGACCAGCATCAGGATCTGCGTTGTATCATTTCCAAGCAGGGGATTTGTACTGTACGGATCCAGTTCCATTACAAAATATCTGTTTGCCGCCTCCCGGATAGCATTCATAACGATCAGCGACTGATTCTTCAGTTCCTCAGCATGCCAGTATGCCCAGGCACAGGCGCATATCAGAGATATTGGAATTAACATCCTCATGTATTTTCCTGTAAAGTAAAATACCCACAGCAGCAATCCTATTACAAGAATTCCCCAAAACATTGTATTTTCTCCAAACTCTACCCGAAATGAAGTTATAAAAGAATAAAATGTACCATACAAGCCAGCCTGAAAGAATAAAAATAGCACAATAAAACTAAGCCCATGTACCTTCGTCCTGGGTGCAATCACTGTTACCTTTTCTGCTTTTAAATCAATTCCCGTTTTTTTCTCTGATCTATTCATAATTTATCATTCTTCAATCCGTTTGTCTGCTACCAACGAATTGCCTCTATACCTGAAGGAAATAACCCTCCAGCTGCGACTTTATATCCTCTTTTAAAAATTGCGCACGAGCCTCTCCATTCATAATTAACTGCAGGTTCCCATCCAGCATCATAACCGTACTAAAATTTCCTCCCGGATATTCCGCTCTATATCCAGCCTCCATATCATAGGATTCAAAATAGAATACTGCAGTCAGTAGTTCTTCCATCATCTCATAAAAGGATTCCTCATTCTCAACCTGCTTTCTGACAAGCTCATTATGAACTTTATCATACCAGGCCACATAATGAGGACATTCTTCCCGGGCCAGGGCATTTGACAGGGAGACAGCAGTTTCTAAAAATGCATTCATCTGATCCAGCATCTGCCCCTTACTGCTCTCCCAATAGAAATTCAACAGAAACAGGATTTTGCAGCCCTTTGGCATACTGAATTCCTTTGTCATCAATTCATCCGTTCTGGCACTTAATTTCCAGTGCACCCTCTGTAGAGTGTCCCCGTTTCGGAATTCTCTCACCTGATAAATCTCTGAAGGATCATCTCCGCTTCTGTGTGTCTCATACTCCTCGCCTTCAACCGGAAAACGTCTGGTTCGTTCACTGACCTCTGCTTCTATATGGTGCACCGCCGGTAGTATATTCACCTGAATCTTCTCCTGCATTTTTCTCTTTCTGGAAAACAGCATCAGATAGTCATAAACTTTGATCCGCTCAAGCATTATCTGAACCTGACCACAATAGCGGGAACTGATACTGCACTGGATCCTTACCTCACTTGATCCCTGTACCGCACCCTTCACCCTTTCTTTTTCCCCGTGTCCGGAAAATCCGTTGCTTAAAACCAGCTTCATAACTATATGATTTACCGGCAGCCAGCAGTTATTTTTAACATAAATCTCCACCGGAATCATTTCTTCCTTGGATGCAACCGGTCCCTTTACCTCCAGGCGTATGCTGATTCCATATGCAAGCATCCATGACATCAGAAACATAGCCGTGGCAAACAGTACCTCAAAAAGCATCAGAATCAGAAGAAATTTTCCGTCATACATAATGCCGAAGAAAACCGTAGCTGCCAGAACCAGAAGATAAATAATTTTATTTTTCATGCATTAACCCTACTTCCTTTTCGGCGTCGGCTTTGGTACCTTTTCCAGAATTTCATCCATTACACCTTCGGTGGTTACATGATTAACCCTTGCCCTGGCATTTAATTTGATTCGGTGCATGCTTACATCCTTCAGTACGGCACAGACATCATTTGGAGTCACATAATTTCTCCCCTCCAGATAAGCCGCTGCCCTAGCCATACGCGTTACCGCTATTGTCCCTCTCGGGCTGACCCCAAGCTCCAGAAATGGATGCTCCCTTGTAGCTGCAATCAATTTCGCTATATAAGTATAAATGACATCATGGATAAAGACCTGTTCTGTCTCCTTTTGCATCTGTACCAGCTCCTGAGCCTGAATAACCGGAACAATATTTTCAATGGGGTTTCCTGAACCTCTGTCCTTCAGAATCGCAATCTCATTTTCCACATCAGGATACCCCATCGTCATACAGATCATGAACCTGTCCAGCTGTGATTC